>JAQTXJ010000054.1 GCA_028688815.1 bacterium
TGAACCGGTAAATACAGTTCTTCGTTCTCTCCCCATAAATCCCTTTTTAATCCATCAATTACCGGGACAACTTTTTCAAACTTCCAACTCTTTAAATGTTTTCTTAATTCAACCTGGTCTTTCCTGAATATTACAATTTCAATATCATTATGTTCTCTCGTTTTATGACAAATATGTAAGTCAATAGCCCATCCCCCCGCAATATACCAAGGTTTCTTAAAATCTGACATTATGTCTACGATATTTCTTATGCTTTCAGTCATATCCGTATCCTCATCACTGAGGTTCTTAGCCCTTCTGCTTTGCTTTCTGCTCAATTTTTACTCTTTTTTCTACCATCTTGCGACAGCCAATAGCGCACCAACTGCCTGATGGTCGTTTGGAATCTAAATCCTGTTGCCGCTCCGGTAAAAGCTGAATGTCTAAAAGACTCTCATATCCCTTCAATACTCTCTTATCATTTCCAAACCCGAGATGAACTAATGTCCTGAGAGCAAATGCCGTTTGGATTAAAGGAAGACTCATAAAGCATCCATGTTTTGGGTCTTCTTCCGGCATCTCTTTTAATGCGCTGCGAAACTCTGCTCCGCAACTTTCACCGGTGAAGAGGTTCTTGACAGATATTTTCCACGAAACATTCGGCCTCTGACGTTTAACAGATTCACGAAATTGGTTAAAGAGCCAGTTTACTCCTTTTACTATATGTGAGTCTTTCTTGTTGAGTCCGAGTTCTAATAGTTTTTCTATCTGTAGAGATGTAGCAATTACTGTCCCTTCCCATGAGCCATCATCCATCTGATGTTGTGTAATTTGAGAAATTAGTTGACGCTGTAAAACCGCGTCGTCTGGTAGGGGAGAGCCAATAAAATCACGCCTCACAAGAAATCCATAGAAATTCTTGCTTTTATAAAAACTCTTGTATGGGTCATAGCATAAAATCCCATTAGAAATTAGGTCTTTTAACATTCCCGCATGCTTAAGGGCTTTAAGTATATCGTATGACTTTTTCTCGGCAAACTTCTTGCCCCATAATCCCGTAGATAACTGTTTACGAATAATATCAGGCAGGCATTGTTTAAGAGTGTGTTTCGCCACATCTAGCGGTAAATAAATAGCAAATGCCCAGCTATTAAATTGCAGAATGTGCTGAATTTCGGTTTGAATAAAATCTTCTCTCCTACAGTATTTTGGATGTGCCAAAAAAGCAGCTATAATTGTATCAGTGCATCTCATTTCTCTCCTTTATTTATATATGATATCCTGATTTTCAGTAAGTCGTTGAAAATATCTTATCATAAATCAAACAACCTTCTTTATATGCTGATTCTAAAAATAATGGTACTTCTTTTATCTTTGAATACTTCATCATAAGTTCCAGAAGAACAGGAGAATTAAAACTGGAATTTTTTAATTGTCTTATTGTTTCATCCCACCGGATAAAACCTTCCCCCGGGATAGCGTGGTCTTCAAAGTCTTTTATCCTGTCAGATAAATGCACGGCAAATAATCGGTCTTTTAATTTCTCCAACAAGCCAGAATTTCTCGGTCCTCCAATCTGGTCATGTGACGAATCATAACAAAATCCAAAATGTTTTGGGTCTAATTCCTTCAATGCGTATTCAATTAAATCTGTTGCCAATCCCGGTAAAAGATTTTCAAACGCAAAAGTAACACCCGTCTCTTTTAGGATGGGTTCAAGAATCGTACAATTTTCTAGTAAAAATTCTAGATTCTCAGAAAATTCTTCCTGCTGTATCTCGAATGGGCTTCCATGTATAACAATAACAGGTATGGATAAATTTTGAGCCGCAAAAATAATGTCTTTGAATCCTTGTATGCTAGTTCCCATTGAACCAATCTGCGGTCCATGAATGCTGTCGATTTGAAGTTGATAGGTATCTAAAAGTTCCTTAATCTTCAACCGACCTTCTTTCGAAAGATACCGGGAATGGTTTATATACGAACCAAGCGAAATATGAGAAAATCCTGTCTTGCCAATCAACTCTACTTGCGTATCAAAAGAGATGTTGTAGTCAAAACAAGTAGAAATTGATATTTTTCGCATATCCCTTGTTTTATATCCCTTTATTTTTCGCAAGCCAAATTGAAAATTCTTCAATGGTTTTTACATTGTCTTTAATTACTGCATTGTAAATATCCATACTTGTGAATTTTTTTCGATGCTCGGGATGCTTGTGGTACAGGTTCTTTATTGTTAATATTGTAATGCGATTTTCTTTATTGATTTTTGATTTTAAATCCTCAAATTGCCTTTCATGAACTTTCGTCTGATGTGAATCCATAGCCCAGATATCAATCTTCCACGTATCCTGTGAAAGAATTTTTGTGTATACTCCCCAGTAAAGCCCCATAGGAAGCCTGATATCTTTCATAATAAGTTCATTCCTGTAATGCATCCTGTCGGGTTTTAGTTTTGACATTATCTCCTTTCCAAGTTCAAAGAATTTATGTCCGTCAAACTTTTTTACTTCAATGTGTATGTCCAGATCCCGCCATGTCATTAGTTTCAACACATAACTTCCGGTTATAATGGGAGTCCCATATTTAGATAATGTTTTCAATAGTCCGAAGTCCTTTAATAATCTATCCGCTTCCCTGACAAGCTTTGTGTTTAATCTCTCTAACTTATTCATTATCTATCCTTTTGTACCATAACAGTTGAATTTCATCAGGAAATTCCTTGTAAACACCATAATGTATTCCTTCCAAATAGCATCCTTGTTTACTATAAAACTTACATGCGTCTATATTGTTATTTTGCGTTTCTATTTTAATAATTTTACAATTTTTTTCTTTTGTATACTCTACTGCTTTATTAAACAATAATGTTCCTATTCCTTTTCCTCTATATTCGGCTTGAACTCTAATATCCCATAGAACTGTTAAATCTTTTCGACCTTCAAGCATATGTATTTCAGGAGTGTCATATGCGATAACAACTCCACCTATCGTTTCATTTGTATCATTTTTGGCGACAAATAATCCCCAGTTTTCAAGATTCCATTTATCTTTCCATTCTATTGGTTTTTCGTATTTATCGTAATCTTTAATAAATGGATTAGCTATGTTTTCTTCATAAATTTTTATTCCACCTAAACCATTTTCTAAATGATTAATTCTTAAAATACTAGAAACTTTAAAAGTGCTGGAAATCTTTGAATATTCATTCAATTGACCTTGTTGTATCTGTATTATTTTTATCATTTTTTATCTTTGCAACTTATTTTTGCATCTTACGTAGTTTCTCAAGTATACGCATACAGTCTTTGTCTCTGGCACCACGATATTCCGGTCGGTTTGCTGTCTCTGTAAAGTGATTGATTGTCTTCGAAGAAACGATGTGATGAAACCCGTAAGTATTCATTATGTGTGTCATATGCCCAAAAGTATCGTAAAATCTTGATTTATCCACACCATAAATAAATGTTGGAGTTAACCCAAACGTTTCAACAACTTTATGAAATGCGGGAAGATTTTTCACAAGAGAACATACCGGGCTACATCGGAAAGGGACAATTGTAGGATAAGATACTGTCTCTTCATTGAAAATTACCATTTTTGTTTCAAAAGTATAGTTTTTATTAACATCGTTCCCATCAACGCAACCATCTCTACCTTCAATTACTCGTTTGGCGTAAAAACCGAATATTTTAGCTTGAACGGCAAAACACTTCAAATCTTGATTTAACTCAAACAACATTGTTGAAATGGTATCCTTCTCAATAAACCACATATCTGAATCAAGAAAGAGGTAATGGGTGCAATTTTGATTATTCAGAACAAAATTAGATAGTGCTTCACCATGTTTTGCCGGTGTTGGCCTTTTCCCTATATCAAATCCAGTCTGAACAAAAGCAATATTTCGCTCTTTTAGAAACAGTTTCAATGCAGATATATGTTCATCATGGGAATTATTGTCCAGCACTGTTATATGAAAATCAAAAACACTAACATCATTATAATGAAATAATGACCGCAACATCAGTTCAACAAACATTGATGTATTATGATTCACAGTTACTGCTTCAATTTTTATTTTTTTCTTCATTTATGTATTCTTATAATTCAAATCTCTTTAAGGAATCTGTCCTAATTTCCCAGAAAGTAACTCACTTATGTTATTAAAATCAGCTTTAACCCACTCAGGTTCAACACCGGCAGCCAACATAGCTTTTGTGCAGGCATTTTCTAAGCTACGACACTCGGAACTTCTGTCACTGCAACAAAGGATTTGATGGGCTTCATCCAGTCGCTCCCATACTTCTTTATCTTTCCACTCTTTACCGGTTACCAAACCCACAACATAAAGTAAAAGAGGCATAAACTTTTTGCCAAGCTTTGTTGAAGGCGCAAACCTGACAAGCGCTTCCGTGTATGGGAATGGTTTCCCTTCCACAAGAAAGAAAAACCTGAGAAATTCATTTACGGAGTTTAATATCGCCGTTGCAGCCGGTACAATCTCATTGTTTTTTGAATGATGATACGGGAAAACTTCAATATCCCAATAACCACTCAAAAGCCACCTGTATTTGATTTTTTTTAACAATATATTGGTTGGGTAACCTTTGAACTTTTCCCGAATGCTATTGAATTGATTATTGGGGTCATTAAGGATTTTAGCTTTTGTCCATATCCAAATATGAACGTCGTCATATTCCTTGAAATGATCCGTAACTTCATCAATCGGTGTTAAACTGAAATGTGGGCGACTAACTTGTTGTTGCCCGAAATATCTTTTCCAATCCTTATCGCGTAATATGTAAAGAGACTGGTTGATTAGCGTGATGCTTCCTTTTTTAAGCAATGCCTGCTGAATGGAGTTATAAACGGAACGTTTACAAATCACATCAATATCAACATCAGAGTGTGGAGTATATCCTCCTGTAGCGCGACTGCCTGTCAAAAGTATAGTTAAATCTTTTTCCGGATGTTTCGTTCCCGGTAATGTAAATATTTGTTCCTCAATGTAGCGTTTAATTGCTTCCGGTGAAATTCCAATATCCTTAAGATGTTTCATTTTCTATATTCAATTATTTTTTATGTTTCACGGAATGATAGTTTACCTTTGAGACCTGCTATAATATGTTGATTGTACTTCTGATATATCATTTTAACTTCATTAAATCCTGCTTTTTTAAGTTTAGCAATATGGCATTCAGCCGAATAATATTTCACTACTTTCAATATATCTTTTCCATTAACTTTCTCAACCCATTCTTTACGGGAAGTAAATTCACGCCAGGGTTTAGTTGAATTGTCTTTTGTTTTTGTATCGTTTATCATATCTCCTACCATTAACAATTTACTGGTTCGTCTTATGGGTAAGGCATCCTCTCCTATAATTATTACTCCATTTTTTTTCAAAACGTTATAAAAATTCAGGTATAACTTAGAATAATCTACAAAAGACAATCTCATTGCATCTGTAGTATAAATTGCGTCGTATTTACCTGAAAATGAACAATCCGAATTATCTTTTTTAAAAAACCGTATTCTATTCCCGAATCTTTCCGTCTTTTCCCTTACTACCTTTAGTGTTTCTTTAGAAATATCGGTAACATCAATTGAAATATCATCTAATTCTTTCAAGAGCATTTCCGCCAATATCCCGGTTCCACAAGATACCTCTAATATATGAGATTTCGGAGGCAATACCACCTTAAAAATGTCAACAATATAGTTCAATAAGTCCAAATAAAAAGGTTGTCCTAACAGAAAATTATCCCGTATTTTGTATTGCTTGGAAATCAGGTCGCTTGCAATTTCCATATTTCTTTTATAATACTCAATATCCTTTTTCATTTCTCTCCTCTTTTAGTTGATGGCTTCGTCCCAAGCAATTTGCCGAGATTATCGTGTTTTTCTAAAAGTTGTAGTTTATGTCGTAGTATCCTTGCAAGCCAGTGCTTAACGGGAGTTATTTTCCCTAACTCATTCAAAGATTTAGAATCGCCTTTAAGCCAACCCGATAGGGAAGACACAAAAGAAGAATACCATTTATTATAAGATAAGATTTTGGGATATGTGTCTTCGCATTGGAGTATGCCTTTCTTTTTGGGAATATTCTTTGAATTAAGATTCCCGATTTTTATGATAACTTTTTCAAGATGCCTGAACACTTTTGGCGCGCATAACCAGATTTGTTCGGTATTATCCAATAGATTCTTGCCATCAGGTACTTTTTTACAAATTTCTGCCCTAAGTTTCTTTATTTCCGGTAACTCCAGTTCTGCAAAATAAGGGTCACCGAAAGGAGTGTTCCCGTATGCGCCCCAGTTTGTTTCATCTCCTCTTATATCACCTGAATAAACATCTAACATATAACGGTTTCTCTTGTCATCCGACCATATAAGCGTTTTTATCCACCAACGGAGTCTATGTATCAATCTCGTCACAAGAAGTGTCTTCTGTTCCGAAGGTTTTCCTAATGTAGTATAAACCGCCGTAATAATACTATCCCAATCTTTACCAAGATTATCTCGCATAGCGAGTTCGGCTTTAGCTATATGAAGCGGTGCATTTTTAAGCCATGCGTCAAGACAATATACATAATAAGACATCAAAGTTTTCCGTTTAGAGTCAGCCGTATAACATCCGTAAATAAATTCAGGACAGGTTTCTTTTTTAATTGCCTCGCAAACCTGGATTAGAGGGTGTGGAAACGTATAATGACCACAGGGAGGAAAATACTTTATCATTCGGTTTATTATTTCTGATGCCCAAGCGGGAACTTTGCCAAGAGTAAGTTCTTCCTCAAATATCGCTTTTAATTCGAGAGATGAAGGAATATCTTCGCCATATTTTTTGCTTTTATCCCAATCGGCATCGTATGGAGTTGAATTCCATGCCCGGCTTGTGATACTTTTTTCGTAATTCTCTTTACACCATTCTTTTTTCATTGGTATTTAATACACCTTCTCAGATTATTTCAATAATATTTGCGCTCTCTTAAAAGCTTCATTCAAAAACTCCTGTGGTTCTTGAAAAGCCGACCTTTGCATTTCTACCTCAAGAAGAAAAATACCTTCAAATCCTATCTTGTGAAAGACCTTAGTAAATTCATCCCACTTAAATGTCCCCTCAAAAGGTAGGATATGGTCATCTTTTTCGCCTCTGTTGTCGGAAATATGAGTAGTAAATAACCTATTCCCGTATTTGCCCAAAATTGCAAGAGGGTCGGATAAAAGATTATCATGGGACGAATCATAGCATAAGCCATATTTAGAGTTGTCTATTCTATCCAGCGAGAAATAAACTAAATCGTTTATCAGTTCGGACGGCAGGTTTTCAATTGCTAATTGTATATCTTTTTCCCCTATATATTCAAGCAAAGAATAAACTTGTTTAAGAAGAATTTCTTTTCTATCTTCAATAGAATCAACCCTTGAAATAGAAACGGGATGAAATATAATTGTTTTTGCATTCAAAAACAAAGCGGAATCTATGCACTTTTTAAGTAAATCCAGAGCATTTAATGAAATACTTTTCTCGGGAGAAGAAACATCAACGTCTTTGAACGGGGCGTGAATAGAGCAAATTTGCAGCCCCGAATCCTGCATCATTTCTTTTAGATTTCTTTGCCCGGTTACATTTAAATACCCGGAATGTTCGAGATTACCGCCACCCAAAGAAATATGCGTAAATCCGGTTGCCTTTATCATAGGCAATTGCGTTTTTAATGGAATATCGTAATTAAAGGTAGTCCCTATAGATAACATTTTCTTTCCTCCACTCTTCTTTCTTTTTATTTTACTACCTACTTCATAATAAGGATTCCGTATGTATTAGGGTCATAACTTATTGGAACTTGCCAATCACCGGCATTATCCATTCTTTTTTGCTTACGTCTGAAGTTCAGTCTCCATTCTTGTCCATTTTTCCCAGATACTTCAAATTGGTTAAGAGGAATGCGCGCTTCTACAACCCAAAAATTATTCCCTTTTGTTGCCTTCACTTCATAATTTCCATTCCAATTTCTATCAATACCTTTAATTTCCCCATTACTGCCTGTTGATATTTTTTGGTCAAACGCTGTTCCGAGAGGATTAAAATAAATCTGGTAAACTATACCTTTTGACGGGTCCGGGCATAAAAAGAAACCTATGCAATCCTCTGCATAGACAGCGTCATCTTGTTTCACTGCAGTAGCAAAAATAGAATCCATTTTTGATTCTTTACAATGTGCGGCAACATAAAGATTACTGTCATCATAAGAAAAGTAGAAATATGTAGAATCTATCTTCATCGGGCTCCCGTCAGCCGAGAATAGCAATGAAGCAGGTTTTCGCCATATAGATTCGGACAATTTGGCATCCATAACAGGTGAGGTTTTTGCCAGATTGGCATATACTTTACGGGTGATAGACAAAGGTCTTGTAACGCCATACTTTTTGCCTTTAGCATAAGGGAAATTAATGGAAGCCTGTGGAACAGGGTAAAGCTTTTTGCTTTTATTTTTAATACTGAATTTTAATATGGAACTATCTTTCGCCGAAATCTTTACCAAAAGACTCTTAGGTGTTACAGACCATCCTTCCGGTATTTTCCATTGTAGCGTATCCTCAAGAATACAATCGGGACTTAAATTAGTCAGTTTTACAATTATGGTATCAGAAATGGGAACGTTTTCACTTGCCGATAAAGAGTTCCTGAATGTAAGTCCCGAAACTGCTATTGTATCCATAAATATGCCTTCTTTTATTGTAACTTCATCCCATGGCAACACACTGCCTATTTTTACCGGGGCAATTGAAATTCCATTTTTATCAACGGTTACCCATGTAAAATGATATTCCAAACCAGTTGGTCCCGGGGCGCAAGTGCCTCCCGAACTTCCTACTATAGTATAAAGAATGTTATCAATTTTCCCGCTAAAATAAGAATGTAAATGTCCATTAAATACTGCATCGACTCCATAATTGCGGAACAGGCTGTGCAATGTATCCGGTTTGCCGTTAAATATTGTTTCAATCCAGAGGGGTTTATGAAAAAAAGCAAAAGTATAATCGGCTTTTTGATGTTCTTTTAGGTCATTAGTTAACCAATCAATCTCTTTTTTGGGTAGTTCTGCAGTGGATTCCCAGCGGGTATTATCAAGAATAATAAAATGTAGGTTTTTATAATCAAAAGAATAGTATGGTTTACCGATTTGTTTTTGATACACTTCATAAGTAGTGTCACATCGAGTATCATGGTTTCCGGGAGTAAAATACATAGGCATTGAAAGAGTAGATACTATTTTCTTATATTCTTTCCAGTCATTATTAATAGCAGTATCATAATCTCCTTGAATCATATCTCCTACATTAATTACAAAGTCGGGTTTTAATCGTTCAACTTCTTTAACAATTTCTTCATATATCCCGGGCACACTTTCATCGGTGCGGTCACCTATAATTGCAAAACGAACAGGAGATTCATTGTTTGTTACTACCTGTTTAGCCGCATATCCAAAGTTCAAACTTAACAATAAAATCAATAAAACTTTTACAAATAAAGCATATCTTCTCATACCTCCTCCTTTATTAAAGCTATTCTTTTCCTAATATATTTTTTAATTTCATCTTGGCAAGTTATTTTTAGTCGTATAGCGCTACTTAATATACCCACCTTTTTGCATATTCCAGAGTTTCTTATAAGAGCCTTCCTGTTTTATCAATTCCGTATGAGTGCCTTTCTGAACTACTTTACCTTTTTCTATTACGATTATTTCGTCTGCGCTCATAATCGTTGATAACCTATGGGCGATAACGACGGAAGTCCTCCCTTTTAACAGGTTTTTCAAATCTTTTTGTATTTCATACTCCGTTTCCGAGTCAAGAGAAGAAGTCGCTTCGTCAAGAATAAGTATTTTCTTGTCTGCAAGAATGGCGCGTGCTATAGAAACTCTCTGTTTTTCCCCGCCTGATAGTTTAACTCCACGTTCGCCGACTATTGTATTCTCTTTCTTGGAAAAACCTTCTATAATCTTGTCCAGTTGCGCGAACCCGATGGCTTTCATTACTTCTTCCCTGGTTGCATCCGGCTTTGAAAACTTTATATTGTTGTAAATCGTATCATTAAAGAGAACACATTCCTGCGGAACAATGCTCATCTCGTCACGCAGGGATTCCTGTTTAACGTTATTTATGTTCGTACCGTCAATGGTTATTTCTCCTGAGTTTATGTCGTATAGTCTGTAAAGCAGTTTTATTACGGTTGTTTTACCTGCACCCGAATGCCCTACCAATGCAATTTTCTTTTTCTTAGGTACTTTTAAGTTAAAATCTTTTAAGATAGTTCTTTCTCCATATTTGAAATTAACATTTTTGAATTCGATTTCGCCTTTCTTTATTTCAAGTTCTTTTGCGTCGGGAGCATCTTTTATTGCGTTTTCCAATTTTCCGAATCTAAAAAGAGATTCGAAATCCGCCATTGACCTGTAAAAGTTTCGTATTCCCCATACAAAACTAAACAGGTTGCCGAACAAAGAACTGAATACGGAATAAACAAAAACCAGTGTTCCTGTGGTACAATTCCCTTTAATAAAATCAATTATCGTAAAATACACTAAGAAAAACGTTCCTAACCCGAGTATCAAGGTTTGTATAGAATCAAGAAACCTGAAATAATTCCAGAATCTCAGTGTTTTTTCTTTTGTAGTATCGCTTATTTCGACGTATTTCTTTTTTACGAAATCTTCTTTGCCAAAACATTTGACGGATTCAATATTAGTAAATACGTCGGAAATATTTGCCCGTTCAGTATCTTCTGCCAGGTTTGCGGCTACGTTTGCTTTTTCCTGTATCCTTTGAATGAAAAGACTGTAAGCAATGAACGCTATCATAGTTATGAAAGTAACGACTCCCGATACCCAGTTGAAATATACTAATGAGAGTATTGAAATCGTAAGTTGAAGAAACAGGGGAGTAAAATTAAAAGTAATCGAGTCCGTCATACTTTCAACTGCACCGCCTATTCTTGTAAGTTTTGAAATCAGGCTTCCCGTCCTGTTAGTCGTGTGAAAATTATAATCCATATGGACGAGATGGTTAAAGAACTTCCTTTTTAAGTCCGCAATCATCTTGACTTCAAGCTTGTTTATAAATCCAAGGTGTGTTATTTTAGCGAGTACTTTGAAAAGGGTAATTCCTATATAACATATTGCAATAAAGATTAAGGTTTGAGTAAATCCCGGTAAATCAAGCGTTTGTGCAAGGAATTCGGCACCTTTGTCTATCAATGCTTTAAACAAAAACTTATCTACAAGAGATGCGGACTCTATCAATAATATAAGTACCAATATGCTCGCAAAGAGCAGTTTTTGTTTCTTTATGAAACTCCAGTACAACTTAAAGTTGTACTTAAAATCAATTTTTTCTTTCTCTTCCATTTTTGCCATAAGTTTAAAATAAAAAAGCCATCCGACACTCCCATGAAGAGTGCGAATGGCCTGTAGTAGTCATTAATGTCTACCTAAGCATAGACACTCTCCTTTATAGGAAGTTTATTTAATATAATCATTATGCTTTCTACATTTTAATCAAATATCTTTACCTCGCTGTAACTTTATTTATATCTGAAAGATTTGTCAAGAAAATAATGACGACCAAAAGAGGACGGGAGAACGGAAACATTCATCACAGAGAGCGTAAAGAAGAAAAAGAACAAAAATAAATTAGCCACCCCGCCACAGCGGGGTAAACTCCTTTTGCACGGATAAGAAAGAGAATACTAAGAACTGTCCATCAAGCTGGATAGAAATCCCTAATCGCTAAAGTTTCAAGGGCTTCCTATAACAAATGGTAACTTGTAACAAATGGTAACTTGTATTAATTAATTGTAACAGAAAAAAGAGAACAGAAAACAGAAAGATAATATCTTACGCAAAGTCGCTAAGACTCAAAGAACAGAATGATTGTATATCAGGACATAGCACGCTATGTCCCTACGAAAAATAATAGGGGAGGGGATTATCAATCAACTAACTCATTAATGTTTTCGATTACGTAATCGGCGTTGACTTTTATGGAATCGATTCTGTCTGGCCATAGTTCTTTCATAATTCCCGTTATCATAATAGTCGATAGCCCGACCTGTTTTGCGCCGTATAATTCGTTCGACCCGCCGTCTCCTATAAAAACAGATTCTTCAGGCTTAATATTCAATTCCTTAAAGGCATATTCGTATATTTCTTTTTCAGGTTTTACAAACCCAATATCACAGGAAAATATTACCTTGTCAAAATAAGGAACTATTGACGATTTACTCCACCCCGCCATTTCGGATACGTCTGCATTGCTTATTAAACCGATTATTTTATTCATTTCTTTTAACTTTTTTAATGTGTATTTTGTGTTATCAGGAATATTAATTAAAGCGTTTTCAAATCTTTTTAGCCTGTTGTTTGTAGCTTTTTGAATTAAATCAAGGGGGATATTTGGGTCAATTGAATGAGCCAGTCTTTTTACCAGAGTAAACGGATCTTTTTCTTCTCCGGAAAGTCTATAGCGGGATTTTTCCGTTAATTCTCGAGTCCATACTTCTCTATCAATCCCTAAAAAGTCAGAAGTATATTGTCCCCATTTTGATTCAAGGGAAGTCAATGTATGGAAAAGGTCAAAAAGAACCGCTCTTTTGGATGAAACGAAATCTTTAACTGTTTTGTTCATTGTTTCCCTTTATTTAAGAATTTTTTATTAGTTTTAGTATTAAAAAATGACTCATTCTCAAATCATCCTTGAAATTAGGGTATTTCTCAATACTCTCTTTTGAAGGAAATGGTTCAATAAGTTCTTGAAGAAGAAATCCTGCTTCTGTTAGCGTTTTAAAATAACTCGTTATTGTCCGATGAAAAGTAATGGGATTGTTTTCTCTAGTTTTTGCCCAGAAATTGTATTCACGCTCAAAAAAATAGTTATCCGTTTTCCAGTAGAGTTTTTTATTATCTGTGTCCCGGCCCCAACTTCCATCAGAAGAAAAACAGGGATGCGGGATAGCTAAAATGAATGTTCCTCCTGTTTTTAATACACGGGACAATTCTTTGATTGCAGATTTGTAATCGAGGACGTCTTGCACGGCGCAACAGGATACAACCATATGAAAAAAATCATTTATCAAAGAATTAAGATGTTCGAGGTTCTCATGACGGTAATCAATATTAATACCTTCCTGAGTCCTTTTACGAGCTATTTCTACTAGTTCTTTTGAATAATCTACTGCTGTAACGGAAGCTCCACGCTCTGCAAGAAGTCGGCTAAGAAAACCTTCGCCACACCCGGCGTCGAGTACTTTTTTTGAACTAACATCTCCTGTCATCTTCAAAAATGTGGGCGTTAATAACACTTCTTTGTTCCGGTCTCCGTATTTTGAGCAATAAGAAGCATATTCTTCGGCGTGGATATCCCATCGTTTTATGATATCGTCTGTTTTGTATTTATCCATCTGATGTTACCTCCTTGCAGGTTTCATCGCTTTTCAGGTCGTGCAATAATACGGATATAGTTCTTTTTAATACGGGATGTATGAAAGCGGGATTGAGTTCATTCATAGGGACAAGAACAAACTTTCTGAGATGTAACAAAGGATGAGGGATTATAATATCAGGGAAGATGATTGATTCATCATTATAAAATAAAATGTCCATATCTATAGTACGAGGCCCGAATTTTTCTTTTTTAGGGTCTTTTTTTAAGAGTTTCTCAATGGATTGCAGTTTTTCTAATAATTCCAATGGCTTTAGGGAAGTTGCTCCATAAACCACACAATTCAGGAAATCTGGTTGTTTTTTATGCCCCCATGGGGAAGTCTCGTATATGGAAGAAGATTTTTTTATTTCTACAAAAGAAGATAATTCTTTAATTGCGGTTTTGATGTTAGCGAGCCTGTCACCAAGGTTTGATCCAATTCCTAGATATATGTTATTCATATTTAACAGATAAGACAGACAAGAATGTCTATCCTACCACTAAAGAACAAAAAGCAGAAGGTTGAAGCGAGGGCTTCAACCTACACGGTTTTCTGTTCTTTGTTTTTAAATTCATTTTTTAACACTTCACTTTTCTGTATCCGTGTAAAAGGAGTTTACCCCGCTGTGGCGGGGTGGCTATAATTATTTATTTAATAATATTTTTTATTGCCAAAGGGATAGCTTTTATTATATCGCTGGCGAGAACGGAATATTTGGTAGATTTTTTACTCATTATTTCTGCGGCGTTCGCGTGTACCCATACTCCGACTTTTGCCGCATTTACGGGGCTGAGTTTTTGCGCCAGTAAACCTGCAATTATCCCGGTTAATACGTCTCCCGTTCCTGCTTTGGCAAGCGCGGAATTATATACGGGATTTAAATAAGTTTCTTTTTTATAAGCTATTACGGTAGGCGCTCCTTTTAGAACTAAAGTGATATTGGAATCCTGAACTACCGTGGAAACGATATCAATTCGTTTTGCCTGAATGTCAGAAATCGGTAAGTTAATAAGTCTTGATAATTCTCCCGGGTGAGGCGTTATGATTACGGGACAGGTAAGTTTCTTTATGTCGGATAAAAACAAATTATTTAACCCGTCAGCATCTATTATAAGGGGAACACGAATCTTCGGCAATATTGATTGAAGCAATTCTTTAATTTCTTTAGAAACGGATAATCCCGGTCCTATTACTACTACGGTTGCGTTGGAAATTTCTTTTAGTATTTTATCTTTTGCTTTGATTGAGAGTTTTCCTTCGGATGTATCGGGTAAAGATACTGTTATTACTTCTTTCGCGAGATATTTTACGATATCGTTCAATGATTCGGGAATGCCGAGTCGCACGAGTCCTGCGCCCATTTTTAACGCGCTCAGGGATGTAAGAGCGGGCGCGCCTGTCATACCTTTGGAGCCTGCGAGAATAAATACTTTGCCAAAGCTGCCTTTGTTGGAATTATCCGAACGAACAGGAAGTATTTTTTTAATATCATCGGGTTCAATTATGTTAGTGTCAATGTCGGTAAATAATTCCGGTGGGACGCCTATATCGATTATATAAACATCTCCGGTATAATCTTTGCCGGGATATAAAACTAACCCACGTTTTGGAAGACACATTGTCGCCGTGAATGAAGCTTTTACGCAAACTCCCTGAACACTGCCGTAGTTGGCATTTAATCCTGAAGGAACGTCTACCGAAAATATAGGGATGTCCGAATTATTCATATTGGTAATGATTTTTTCTGCTATTCCGGTTATTTTTCCGGTAAAACCGGTCCCGAATATTGCATCAACGAGCAAGTCGTAGGTTTTTAATGAAGGTATTTTTTTTTCATTGGTTATTTCTATAATTTTGTGCCCTGATTTTAGAAGTATATCAAGATTGATTTTAGCATCACCTTTTACTTCATTGGAA
This sequence comes from bacterium, assembly GCA_028688815.1. GTDB lineage: Bacteria > Hydrothermota > UBA3073 > JACQXS01 > JAQTXJ01 > JAQTXJ01. Next base: position 15,385 of record JAQTXJ010000054.1, read on the forward strand.
TTACCAAGCAAGAAGACATCGGTGGATATTTTGTTATTCAGAAGGTGCCTGGCAAGGACGAAACCGTCTCCGCCGTTATTGCCTTTTCCGCAGATTATAGCTATCCGTGGGTTTTTTGCGTGATGCAACTCTTCGTGAATGATTTCAAATAATTTAACTCCGGCATTTTCCATAAGGACTGTCCCCGGGACGCCAAGCTTTTCAATAGCTGTTTTGTCTATATTACGCATTTGTTCCGATGTAAGGAGTTTCATTTTAGTTTGCCTCCTGTATTAAATGCAACCACAGAGAACACAGAGTTTTCTCTCTGTGACCTTTGTGCTTAATATCTCCATTCTGTTATTTTTAAACCCTGAAATTTTCTTTGTTTCTATTTCCTCTGCGTTCTTTGCGTCTCTGCGGTGAGAATTCTTCTCCGTAATATCTGTGGTTCATTTTTTTCATCTTTTATAAAAATCTTTTTTTTATAGTTTGAGGTCTTTCTTTTGCCAATAACTCCGAATTGATTTCTCTCATATCAGTTGCGGAAAGGGATGGTTTCGAGGTGCCTTTAGGTTTGTGTGTCATTTTAGGCGCAAAGAAATCTTCGACTCCTATATAAGAAGCATCCAATGTTTTTGCACGTAGCTGTAATTCCCTGTCATCGGTTACAAGAGTTATCATTTTTGGAGTAGGCGATTTTTCTATTAGTTTTATAATATAATCGTCTGCGCTGATTTTATTTGCGAATTTTACTTCAATGCCGGAGGGAATGGGATAATCGGTTATGAGCTGGGAAGAATCAAATACAATGGTTACGGGGTTTCTGTGACTGCCCTGCGGGCTTTTTATTCTGATGTAATGGATAAGTTTAACCCTGCTGTTTTTTATGTTAGGACTGTTGAATAAAGATGATAGTTTGAAGATTATATTGTAGCCGTCAAGTATGAAATGCATTTGTGGATTGTAAATATTAAATTATAAATGTCAAGAACAGAAAGGGTACAGAAAACGGAAATAGAAAATTAGCCCAGCAAGCTGGATAGAAATCTCTAATGGATATCGCCAAAGAGCTTTCTACCACTAAAGCACGAAGGCACCAAATAACACAAAACAGAAGAAAAAGTAGAAAAAATAATTATCCCAGCAGAGCTGGATAAGTCATAGTAATGTTCCTAGCGGAACAAACTCTAACTAAACGTCACCACTACCCATTGCAAAATAAAAGGGGCAGTCCGCCTGAGGTGGACTGCCCCTGAAGAGTTAGTTTCGTTTACTTATTTGAGTAAGGATAAAACCAGTCATCACAATCATAAGCATATTCCGTATCGTGTATAGTGTTGACATTGATAAGATCAAACACTGCATGTCTTACGGATGGAATCGTCTGTATGCACCATTTTTGAGCATTTGTATAGCTTCCGTCCCCGTTATTCTTCATCAGTATTCTTAAGTGGTATGGGAAGATTGGTTCAAAGACGTGTAAATATGCTTCAGCGCTGTTTGTATTCGTATATAATGTAACGGTTACGCTTTCTTCGGGAGAAAACTTCATAACCCTGTCCATTTTAAGAACGGATGTTAAAGGGTCTTTTAATATTGTATCCGGATAAGTTACGGACTGTATTCTTATACTGTCTATTCTTACCGTATGCGTGGGTTGAGAATAACCGTATATTTTTGATATCTGTTTCAATTCCCAGCCTTTGTTTCTGTTGGTTCTGTCGCCTGTTCTTAAGAAAATTGCGTTTCTTGTTAATACTTCTTCCAAAGGTTTTGATCCTATCCACCAATCACTGCCGTTTTTCTTGCCTATAATATTGAATTTACCATCGTTAGTAAGTGTCCAGCTAACAAAAGCCGAATCTCCTGATACTTGTACGTTAACGTTATAATGTCTGCCTGTATCAGGAACGCTTCTCCACCAAAATAAAGTATCTCCGAGTGTATCTCCTTTCCCTTTGCTCTGATTCTGATTAGTTGCCGAAGAATCGTTTTCCTGGTATGATGTGCACTGAAACCATTCCGAAGAACGAACGATGGACTCAACAGCTTCTTCGTCTGTTACTTTGTTCCTTCCACAACCTACGACCGTTAGGACAGTGGCTAATACGTAAAAATAAAAGCCTACTCCTAAGCTTGTTTGTAAGATTCTTTTCATCTTACCCTCCTTTTCCTCTTTTATCTCTTTCGAGATTTTTATGGTTGATAGTTTTTTCATTTTCTTTTTCCTCCTGCAAAAGGTATATAGCAAACACCGTGACATTTTGTATTTGATTGACGGAATTCCTTTTTGTATAAAGGGAAAAGAAGAGATTATGTTTTGATAAATCGTTAGAGAGGGAGAGTGTTTTGTATCATATTTGATACAGGAGGTT
>JAQTXJ010000133.1 GCA_028688815.1 bacterium
ATTGGTATATAGACATAAAACAAACCCGTCCCTTTGCAGAATCAATGGTAACTGCCGGCGGAATAGCAATGGACGAAGTCAATTCCAGAACAATGGAATCCTTGAAAGTTAAAGGGCTTTATTTTGCAGGAGAAATACTCGATATTGATGGTGTTTCCGGGGGATATAATCTTCAATTTGCGTGGAGCACAGGCTACATTGCCGGATTATTATCATAACTTAAAAAAGTTTGACAGTTTTAAAAAATACTGTAAGATAAATTTATATGGTGGCGAAAGTTCATTCTGCGGCGGTGCTTGGAGTTGAGGCTTATCAGCTGGAAGTAGAAGTTAACCTTGCACTTGGATTACCACGATATTCCGCAACTGTCGGACTACCCGATTCCGCCGTTAAAGAATCCAAAGAAAGAGTCGAAGCTGCGATTAAAAATTCGGGTTTTGATTTTCCTGCAAAAAGAATCATAGTCAATCTCGCTCCCGCAGACATAAAAAAAGAAGGCTCAAATTTCGATTTACCAATCGCTATCGGCGTATTAGCCGCTCAAGAAAATGTTATTCCGATAGAGAGTCTAAAAGAGTATCTTATCCTTGGCGAGCTTTCGTTGGATGGTAACATCAGAGGCGTAAAAGGAGTCCTTCCGATAGCTCTTAATTGTCATAAACTTGGATTCAAAAAAATAATAATTCCTGAAGATAATAAAAATGAAGCGGGTGTTATGCAAAACATTGAAGTATACCCCGTCAGCACACTTCTCCAAACGGTAGAATTCTTAAACGGAAAATGCGAAATCCAACCATATAAAGTAGATATGGAAAATTTGTTTAGAAATGAATCCGTATATGATGTAGATTTTTCAGAAGTAAACGGACAGGAAAGCGCCAAGAGAGCACTCGAAATAGCTGCCGCAGGATCGCACAATGTTTTGATGATTGGTCCACCGGGCGCAGGCAAAACAATGCTTTCAAGACGAATGGTAACGATACTTCCCGAACTTACATTAGAAGAAGCTCTTGAAACGACAAAAATTCATTCGGTTGCGGGACTTATCCCGACAGGAAAAGGGATTATAGGAACACGACCGTTTCGCTTGCCGCATCATACAGTATCGGATGCGGGATTAATTGGAGGAGGAACTTATCCGAAACCGGGCGAAATATCGCTTTCCCACAATGGAATATTATTTCTTGATGAGCTTCCCGAATTTAACAAAAAAGGATTGGAAGTAATGAGACAGCCGATGGAAGATGGAGAAGTAACGATATCAAGAGTAGCTACTACTTTAACCTTTCCGGCTCGTTTTATGATGGTCGCAGCTATGAACCCGTGTCCGTGCGGGTACTTCGGTGACTTATATCATAACTGCACTTGTTCTCCTGCAATGATTCAAAAATATATATCCAAGATTTCGGGACCATTGCTTGACCGCGTGGATATTCATATAGAAGTGCCGTCTCTTCCTTACAAAGAATTAATCAGCAAAGCAACGGGAGAGTCTTCCATAAAAATCCGTGACCGCGTAAATAAAGCGCGCAAGTCTCAAATTGAGCGGTATTCGGGACATAAGAATCTTTATTGTAACGCTCAACTAACACAAAAGGATTTGAAAAAATATTGTGTTCTGGATTCAACGTCTGAAAATTTGTTAAAACTTGCGATAGAAAAGTTTGGATTATCCGCAAGGGCTTATAGTCGTATTCTAAAAGTCAGCAGAACTATAGCAGATATAGAAGGGGCAAAAGATATAAGCTCGGCTCATATCTCAGAGGCAATACAGTATCGCACATTGGATAGAAAATATTGGTTGAGGTAAAAAAGATAGAAATTTTCACCGCCCCGCCTGTTTCGGGGTAAACTCCGACGCAGAGTACGCGGAGAACAGAAGAGAATCTTTGGACGCAGATAAACGCAGATAGACAGGATAAACACGAAAATAGTAAAAGCTGTAATAACTGTAAGAACTGAAACAGATTGCAACGGATAGAAAGATTAAAAATGGATAAAACAGAAACGGTAGTCGCAGATAAACCCCTACCATGGCAGGCAGGTTGGTTGATGTGACAAAAATAAAGGGCATATTCCATCTTTCTGATGTTAACAATATAACTTTTTTAGAGGCATTCTTTATTATTGGTTAGGTGGAGGGAAGTAAATAAAATATGTTAATGCTATCTTTGGTTTTTATTCTTAATAATGTTTCTATCTCTCCCTTAAAGTTGGTTGCCGAAAGATGTTACCCGGAACCAGATAGTTTTATGTTCAAAGTTCAATGGGAAAACCCAAGTTGCCCGGATAGCATAATAAAAGCTTTTTACAAAATAGGTCCGGCACCGATAAGTAATGACGATACTACCGGCTCATTATCAGGTTCTCCTGATACAATTTATATTCAGCAAGGAAGAGATGGACAGCGTATTTTTGTATGGTTTCTGGATAACAAAGGGAATATTGACTATCGTAGTAGCGCTACTACAGAATTGGAAACTCGTTTAACGAATATTCATTTATTTAATATCCTAACTAAAGAGAATTTTTATTTTAAGATAAATTTCGGTGTAGGTTTTGTATCTCGTACGGGTTTTACAACCCTTGATAGTTCCTTTACTTATTCTGTAGTTGAAAAGTTTGGTATTGAAACTGGTATAGAAAAGGGATTTACAGAATTATCTTTTCGGTTTAATGTATTAGGAAGTTCTCCGGATATGCCTTCCGGTAATTTAAACTTTGATTTATTAAATGGGGATATAACTATTTCTCGAAAACAAGAGTTAATATCTAATTTTTTGGGAGTAGAACCTTTTCTTGGTTGGGGGTGGTTACAAAAAAATGGTAGTCTATGGGCAAAAAACAATTCTACAGAAAAAGAAGAAGAGGTGTTCAATGAAACACAGAGAGATAATGGAGCATTGGTAGGAGTAAACTTAGCTAAATATATAATTCCTAATATTGTTATGAGCGAGAGCGGAACAAGTTTTATTGGGATGAAAATGAAATATTCTTATCTGTTTTTTATGGGAGGCATAAATGAATTTGGAATTGAATTTATATTTTTCTCAAGATTTTCAAAAAAAGGTTTTTATCTTGTTACGTTAGGGCTAAACGGATATGCTGGTAAAGACCCTAATACACTATATATACTATGGTTAGACTTATTAAATGGAACAGTGTATTTTTGATGTTTATTTTATTAGCACGATAGAAAATACCTGCCTTCGGCAGGCAGATTGGTTGAAGTGAAAAAAAAATAAGTTTTTCAATAAATACTTATTAAAGTAATATTCCGAAATAACAATAAGCGTATTGTTCCGATATTTTGAATTGGAGGGAACGAATGGGAAAGAATCAAAAGGTTGTGATTGTAAAAGATGGTCCTTATTTAGTATTTGGCAATTTAATCTTAGCAGTAGAAATTGCAGTAGTCGGGGAAGAAGGCTACCCTGAAAAATGGGAAAAAGGAAAGGCATATCCCGAACAAGAAAAATATGCTCTTTGTAGATGCGGCAAGTCCAAAAACAAGCCTTATTGTGATGGGACACATACAAGTATTGGTTTTGATGGCACAGAGACTGCAGACAGAACCAAATATTTAGAACAGGCAGAGAAACTAATAGGGCCAAAAATTGACCTTACCGATGCGCAGAATTTATGTTCATCTGCAAGGTTTTGCCACTTAAGTGGTAGCACATGGACAAATGTTGAAAACTCAGAAGACCCGGAAGCAAAGGAAATTGCAATAAAGACTGCTTGTAATTGTCCTGCAGGGAGATTGGTTGTATGGGACAAAAAGACAGGGAAACCAATCGAACTTAAAGTTAAACCTTCTATTAGCCTATTAGAAGACCCTCAGGCAAAAGTAAGCGGACCAATCTGGCTTAAGGGAGGAGTAGAATTAGAATCTGCAGACGGCACTAAATATGAAATCAGGAATCGTATGACTTTATGCAGGTGCGGAAAATCTGATAATAAACCTTTCTGTGACGGGTCTCATATAGACTGTAAATTTAATGATGGAGACGAGAGCCTGAAATAATAGAAAGAATTTTTCACCGCCCCACCAAAGCGGAGTAAACGCCGAGAACACAGAAAAAAGATTACAGATTGCAACCACAAGATTTCACACGATTTCCACACGAAAAGAAAAACATATGACAAAAGCCTTCA
>JAQTXJ010000134.1 GCA_028688815.1 bacterium
TAAGAAATTAGGAGTTTGGGTTTTTGCGGGAGTAATTGGAGTTATTAATTTTGCCTTCGCATCCGCACCGGACACACTATGGACAAGAACTTATGGTGGGACTGATAATGATTGGGGTAATTCTGTTTTAGAAACGCAAGATGGCGGGATTGTTGTTTCCGGATGGACGGCTTCTTTTGGTGTAGGTTCTCAAAATTTTTATCTTATAAAAACAAATTCTTCGGGCGACACACTCTGGACAAGAACTTATGGTGGACATCTATTGAATAATGGTTATTGTGTTTCCGAAACGCAGGATAGTGGGTTTGTTATCGTTGGAGAAACTTTCTCATTTGGTGCAGGCGCTCCCAGTTATTCAAATGCCTATCTTGTCAGAACAAATTCATTGGGAGATACGTTATGGACAAGAACTTATGGTGGAACAAAGGGCGAGTGTGGCTGGTCTGTTTCCAAAACATATGATGGTGGTTTTATTATAACAGGAGAAACAACTTCATTTGGCGCAGGCTCTCCCAATTATTCAAATGTCTATTTGGTCAAGACAAATTCTTCAGGAGATGCTCTCTGGACTAAAACTTTTGGCGGAGCGACTGGGAATTCTGGCTGGTCTGTTTCCGAACCGCAAGACAGTGGGTTTATTATTGTTGGAACAACAAACTCTTTTGGTATAGGCTCTCCCAATTATTCAAATGTCTATTTGGTCAGGACAAATTCTTCGGGAGATACTCTATGGACCCGCGCTTTCGGCGGAACTGACAATGATGGATGCTATTCTGTTTCTGAAACGCAAGACAATGGCTTTATTATGGTTGGGACAACATCCTCTTTTGGTGCAGGCGGACACGATGTTTATCTTATTAAAACAAATTCTTCGGGCGATACTTTGTGTACAAGAACTTATGGCGGGGCTAAAGATGATTGGGGAGAATCTGTTTCTGAAACACAGGACAGCGGGTTTATTATTGCTGCGAAGAAAGTTTCTTTTGGTGCAGGTCATTTTGATGTTTATCTTATCCGAACAAATTCTTCGGGCGATACTTTATGGACTAAAACTATCGGTGGGGCTGAGAGTGAATGGGGTTGTTCTGTTTCTGAAACAAGGGACAGAGGATTTATTGTCGCCGGAGCAACTTATGGGGACGACTATGAAGATGTTTATCTTATCAGACTTAAACCGGAAACTGGAATTGAAGAGAGATTCTTCGCTAACACTCAGAATAACAGGTTGGAAATGTTTTCTAATCCTTTAACTACTCTTTCTGAGATCAAATATGAATTGCAAAAGGACACTTACGTAAAAATAGACATTTATAATATAGTGGGAATAAAACTTGCTACTATCGTGGAAGGCAATCAATCATCAGGTAAACATACTTGTCATTTGTCGGAAAATAAGCTTTTCACTTCCGGTATTTATTTCATTCAATTTTCCGCAGGCGACTACAAAGAAACAAAAAAACTGATTTTGATGAAGTGATAAACACAGAAAAACACAGATAGAGACACGAATGAACACAGATTAAAGATAGCAGATAACAAAAAACACAGTGGATTCCTGCTTCCGCAGGAATGACGAACGGAGAACAAAAAAGAAAAGGCTTTCATTTCAGTCCAAAGGACTGGGTATTCAGCCAATTTATAAACAAATGAAAATTGCTTTTGTTGGCATAGGCAATCCTCTTAAAGGCGATGATGGCGCAGGGCCAGAAGTCATATCAAAAATTAAATATAAGGTAGAAAATTGTACACAAAAAAGGGTAGGTAAGTCCGCCTCAGGTAGATTAATGCCTTGCCTTATAACATCGGGGCATAAAAGCCCCGACTACCCAACTGTCCACCGTCCACTGTCCACTGTCAACTTATTGTTTTTTGACTGCGGGACTGTTCCTGAAAACTATCTCGGGAAAATAATAAAAGAGTCTCCCGATGTACTTATATTCGTTGATGCCGGAATCTTTAATGCTCCCCCCGGAACTATCAAACTTCTCAATCTAAATAATATAGACACCAATTCCATTTCCACACACAGTCTTTCACTGGATTATATTATAAACTGGATTAAAACCGAGATTAAAACACAGGTATTCGTAATCGGGATTCAAGCGAAAAGCACCAACTTCGGAGACCCTATAAGCCGTGAAGTTAAAGAATCCATAAAATTACTGTCTTCAAATAAAATAGGCGCAGAAATAAAATTAAAAGGATTAGTTCAGGGAGTAGGAATGAGGCCTTACCTGCATAAGCTTTCGAATAAATTCTCACTAAAAGGCAGGGCAAAAAACTTTCCCGGCGGAGTGAAATTATGGGTGGAGGGGAATTTAATTGATGTATTGCTATTCTTTGATACATTAGGAGAGAAAGATGCACTACCTCTTGCCAATATAGTAGAAAAAGAACTATTCTTTAAGCCGCCCAAATCATTCAAGGATTTTAAAATAGAAACAAGTGACGAAACCGGAACCGATTTTGTTCTCATTCCACCGGACATTGCTATTTGCGACGAATGCCTAAAAGAGCTACAAAACCCTAAAGATAGAAGGCACAATTATCCTTTTATAAATTGCATAAATTGCGGACCCCGTTTTACTATCATCAAAAACATCCCGTATGACCGCAAAAATACTACTATGCAAAAATTTACTATGTGTCCCAACTGCGAAAATGAATATGCTAACATAAAAAATCGTAGATACCACGCTCAACCCAATGCCTGTTATGTATGTGGACCTGACGTAGAAATGTCCAAAAAATCAGGGAACAAAGCGTTGACGGAAACAATCAATCTCTTAACAAAAGGAGAAATTGTAGCGCTTAAAGGAATTGGCGGATTTCATCTTATATGCGATGCTACAAATGACTCTGCCGTTAACAGACTGCGGAAATTAAAATCCAGACCGTTTAAGCCTTTTGCAGTAATGTGTTCAAGCATAGACAAAGTAAAACAATTTGCGGAAGTCTCCAAATCGGAAGAAGAGTTATTAACTTCTAATAAAGCACCCATAGTACTGTTAAAGAAAAAAAAGAGCAGTAAAATAGCTAAATCAATAGCTCCCGATAATAATTATATTGGTGTTATGTTAGCTTATACACCCCTACATTACTTGATTTCCAACAAATTTCTATGCATCATAGCCACGAGCGGGAATACAACAGATGAACCTTTAATCAAAGATAATAACGAGGCGAAGACTAAATTATCAAAATTTACCAAACATTTTTTGCTTCATAATCGCCCAATTGAAGTCAGATGCGATGATTCCTTAGTAAAATTCATATCGGACAAACCTGTTTTATTCCGTAGAGCAAGAGGATATACGCCTTTACCTGTAAAACTTCCTTGCAGTTCTTCGTCCATACTTGCCGTTGGAGCAGAATTGAAAAATACTTTTTGCATTACAAGGGAAAACTTTGCGTTCTTATCCCAGCATATAGGAGACTTGAAGAACTATGAAAATTATGAGGTGTTTACTTCTACGATTGAACATTTCAAAAAACTTTTTAAGATAAGGCCAGATGTAATTGCTTATGATTTACATCCCGAATATTTATCAACAAAATATGCATTGGAGTTATCGGGGAAAGGCATTACTAAAATAGGCATTCAACATCACTGGGCGCATATTGTAAGTTGTATGGCAGAGAATAATATTGATTCGCAAGTCATTGGTGTAGCATTTGATGGAACGGGATACGGAACGGACGGAAACATATGGGGTGGGGAATTTTTACTCTGCACATATACGGATTTTGAACGAATAATGCATTTTAAGTATGTGGGACTCCCGGGAGGAGATATTGCTTCCGTTGAAACCGGACGAATGGCAATTAGCTACTTATTTGATATGTATGGTAGCGGGAATGGAGACAAATGCAAAAAACTAATTTCTAAATGGAAAAACTCCAACTTAATTTACAAAATGCTTGAAAATAAGTTCAATTGCCCGATAAGTTCAAGCGTAGGCAGGATTTTTGATGCAGTTGCGGCTATAACGGGAGTATGTCAATTAAATACCTGTGAAGGCGAATCTGCAATGAAACTTGAAAAATTGGCAGAGGAACATATGAACTGTAGGAACATAGCGTGCGATGTCCCGGAACCTTATACTTATACTATAAAAGAAGACACAAGATCGGA
>JAQTXJ010000135.1 GCA_028688815.1 bacterium
TATATTGATAATCAATATCATAATATAAAGAATCTTAAGTGAAGTTTAAATTTAGTCTATTTGAGGTTTTATTTTTTTAGATTTTTTTGGTTGATATAACATATGATGCCAAAGTGACAACCCCCTCGGGTAATTATTATTTTGACCAGGCAGCGCTTGGAGCGCTTTATGCTACAAGAAAATTGCCACCCCTGCCCGAAGAATTTAAAAAAGCGGAACTCTATATAAATTTTGAATTTACACTATAAACAATGAACTTGAAATTATTTTTCGGAATAATGTTAGTACTAACTCCTCTGAAGACAATTTTTGCTCAAGATACAGTAAATGTAAAATATACTATAGGAGGAGAAAGAAAAAAAATGGGGGTTGCGGTAATTGAACTTCTTGCCCCGTCTGATTCGCAAAAACAAACAGTAAAAGAATTAAAACAAATCATAGAAGCAGATTTGGAGTTTTCTTTGTATTTCAATTTAATAAAGCCTGAAACTACTTTTGTTACAAAATCAGGGAAGATAGATTTCCCACAATGGTTTTCGCAAGGCATAACAACTCTTGTATCTATCTCAAATGGGGTTGACTTGATAACTAAAAAACAGAAAAAAGAGTTAGAAGTTACAGTTTATGATGTGTTTTTAAAACGGAAAATCAGCAAAAAAGAATATGCCTTAAAATATAACAAAAGAGCTACAGCGCATGAAATATCTGACGATATTATTGAGAGTTTAACCGGAGAAAAGGGCATAAATCAAACAAAAATTTTGTGTGCTATGAAAAAAGGCGCAAGTAAGGAAATATTGACTATGGATTACGATGGGGAAAGTCTTGCCCAACTTACAAGAACCGGAGAGTTACATCTTTCCCCTGCATGGGATACACGGGGCGAATATATAATGTTCACTTTATATAAAGGTTCAAATATATATTTATATGGTATGAATCTTACGAATAGAGATTTGAATGTTTTTTCGACTGCTCTGGGGATGAATACTGCCCCTGCATGGTCGCCCAATGGTAAAACATTAGCGCTCGTTTTAACAAAAAGTGGAAATTCCGAAATTTATACAATGTCAAGGGAAAGACAGAATCTTAAAAGACTTACTGTAAGTGGCTGTATAAACACTTCGCCCAATTGGTCTCCTGCCGGAAACGAACTCGTATTTGTTTCGGATAGAAGCGGCAGTCCACAAATTTATATTATGGGAAGTGATGGTTCGGATGCAAGAAGACTTACATTTTCTGGAAGTTATAATACTTCTCCTGTATGGTCCCCAAAGGGAGATAGAGTTGCTTACGTATCTCAGGAAGGAAATTGTTTTCAAATTTATACAATATCTGTAAATGGAGAGAATGAAAGCTGTCTTACTTATGAAGGGAACAACGAGGAACCAAGCTGGTCCCCCGATGGATTGCATTTATGTTTTGTTTCTGATCGTGGGGGGAGGTACGAAGTTTATACTATGCACTGGGATGGCACCTGTCAGAAAAAAATAGCCGGTTTAGCAGATGGATGTTATTCTTCTCGCTGGTCGCCTTATTTCAAGACTACAAAATAAAAAAGCATACTATGAAGAATGCAAAACTGAAAGCAGCACTTGTGTCAAATATATCCAATACTTTTTTAGTTATTGGAAAGCTTATTATAGGGTTTCTTAGTGGTTCTGTTAGCATTATATCGGAAGCAATACATTCCGGTATGGATTTAATGGCATCAATGATTGCATTTTTGTCAATAAAAAAGGCAAGTAATCCGGCAGACGAAAAACATCGATATGGCTATGGGAAATTTGAAGACATATCGGGTTTATTAGAAGGCCAGTTAATTTTTGTTGCTGCAGGTTGGATTATTTATCAGGCAATTCATAAAATGTTATATCACAGGACAGAAATAGAATTTTTAGAATTAGGAATTATTGTAATGGCTGGGTCATCAATAATAAATTTCTTTGTTTCTAATTATTTATACAAGATAAGTAGAAAATACGATTCCATTGCACTTGAAGCAGATGCTTTACACTTAAGAACGGATGTTTATACTTCGGTGGGGATATTTGTCGGGTTGTTTTTAATTAAAATATTTAAGCTGGAAATATTGGATCCAATAATTGCGATTATTGTTGCATTATTTATTATAAGGACATCTATGGAACTCGTAACACGTTCTTTTAGAAACCTTACTGATTTTAGATTATCGGATGATGATTTAAGTAGAATCCATAAAATAATTAATGAACATAATTCGGAGTTTGTTGATTTTCACGAATTGCGTGGCAGGAAAGCAGGTTCAGAAAGACATCTTGACTTCCATTTAACTATAAAAAAGGATACCAATCTCGAAAAAGCTCATAGTTTTTGTGACCACTTAGAAGAAGACATAAAAAAAGAATTTCCCGGCACACAAATTATGATTCACCTGGAGCCAAACAAAGAAGATACGGAATAAAAACTATATTTCTAATGCCTGAAAAATACTGGGAAGTCGTTCATCAATCTAAAATATCCCGGGCAAGAGTTGGCAAACTCCATACTGCGCATGGGACAGTAGAAACTCCTGTCTTTATGCCTGTTGGAACCCAAGGGACAGTTAAAACGCAGGTATGGAAAAACTTAACGGATATAGGTGCTCAGCTTATATGTATGAACGCATATCATCTTTATCTAAGACCTGGAACGGAGATTATTAAAAAAGCGGGCGGGATTCATAATTTTACGGGACTAAAAAATACACCTGTATTAACAGATTCTGGTGGATTTCAGGTTTTTTCTCTTTCGGATTTACGAAAGGTAGATGATGATGGAGTAACTTTTAAGTCTCACCTTGACGGTTCAAGCCATAGGTTTACGCCCGAAATTGTAGCCAAAATTCAAAATGATATCGGGTCAGATATTAAGATGATACTCGACGAGTGTGTTCGTTGGCCTGCAACAATAGAAACGTGTGAACAGTCCGTAAAGCGTACAACTAATTGGGCAGGTAGATGCAAAGGAGCAAACGAAGGTAATTTAATGTTTGGTATAGTCCAGGGGGGGAGTTATTTAGATTTGAGAAAATATGCCTGCAGGGAGATGTTAAAAGTCGGACTTGATGGGATAGCACTTGGAGGAATATTTTGCGGGGAACCTAAAAATGTATCTTATGAAATAGTGTCGGGTCTGTCAGAAGAATTGCCGGATAATAAACCACATTATGTTATGGGAGCAGGAGAACCGGAAGACATTATGGAGTGTGTAAAGTATGGAATTGATATGTTTGATTGTGTTTTACCGACAAGGGAGGGAAGAACCGGAACTGCATTCACAAACGAAGGAAAATTAGTAATAAAAAATGCAATTTACAAAGAGGATTTTGCTCCTATTTCAAATACCTGCGATTGTTATACCTGTACAAATTATACCCGCTCATATATAAGACATTTATTCAATACAAATGAGATATTGGGAGCTGTTCTTTTGACATTGCATAATATTAATTACTACATAAAATTAATGCATAGAATCAGAAATTTGATTTTAGAAGATGCGTTATAAAAAAATTACGTAATAAAAAAGCCTGACAACTTTCAATAGTTCTCAGGCTTTTTTATTATATTTTTAAATTAAAGATACCAGAAGAACATAAGACTGAATTGTGTGTTTCCGATTAATAATCCATGCCCATTTCCTTCTAATATTTTATCTGCGGGACTACTCCCAACCTTAGTTTCGCCTTTTAATGAACCACCAGCGTATCCACCTTCCGATGAGAGAAATACTGAAAAATTAGGTGTTATAAAATGTTCTAATGCCAGTCCTAAAGATACGCCGTAAAGCATTCCTGAAAATGTTGTTTTCGTTAAGGCAGTGTCTTCGGGTTCTATATTGCCAGTTACATTTCCAAATCCAAGTCCAACTGTTCCATAAAGATTGGATTTTTCTTTGCTTTTAAGGGTAAAAAGTGTTCTTTCGCAAATTCCCATTATGGAAGCGGAGTATTTTATAGTATTTGCGGTATCAGTTTTATTTTCTGCGCCAATTTGTGTAAATAATATCTTTGGTTCTACTATAATGAAATTTGAAATTCCTACTCTCATTCCAAAAAAGTCAGGGTCTAATATAGAA
>JAQTXJ010000136.1 GCA_028688815.1 bacterium
CCCTTTACACTACTTCTCTTGGGTCGCTGATTTCGCCTTTTAACGCCGAATAAGCTACCGTAGCAGGTGAAGCCAGATAAACGAAAGCGTCCGGGTTTCCCATTCTGCCTTTGAAATTACGGTTTGCAGTTGAAAGACAACTTTCATTATCCCCGAGAATACCTTCGTGAACGCCAACACACGGTCCACAGCCGGGTCCCATTACTATTCCGCCTGCTTCAACGAAAGTCTCCAAAAGTCCTTCTCTTATGGCGGATAAATATCCTTCTCTTGATGCCGGGACTATGATAAGTCTTTTATATGGTGCGATATGTTTACCTTTTAAGATTTTTGCGGCTATATGTAAATCTTCCATCCTGCCGTTAGTGCAAGTCCCGATGACGAACTGGTCTATTTTTGTCCCTTTTGCTTCGTCAATGGTTTTCGTATTATCAACCGTATGCGGGAATGCTACCTGCGGTACAAGAGTTTTTGCATCTATTTTAATTACTCTTTCGTATTTTGCATCTTTGTCGGCCTTTATTTCGCGGTATTTATCTTCCCTGCCGTAGAGTTTAAGCCACGCTTTTGTTTTTTCGTCCGATTCGCATAATCCTACTTTTGCGCCTGCTTCTACTGCCATATTTGACAAAACAAACCTTGAATCCATACTCATAGATTCAATCGCAGAACCGCAGAACTCAAGCGCTTTATATGTAGCGCCGTCCGCCCCAATCATCCCTATAAGATAAAGTATAACGTCTTTTGAATAAACACCTTTCTGGAATTTACCGGTTACTTCTATCTTGAATGTTTCCGGGACTTTAAACCATGTCCTGCCGAGTGCCATTCCCAAACCTACGTCCGTTGATCCCATACCCGTTGCAAAAGCGCAGAGAGCGCCTGATGTACAGGTATGTGAATCCGAGCCGATTACTACGTCTCCCGGGTTGACGAATGATTCTATAAGTCTTTGATGAATTACGCCATCGCCTACATCTGAAAGCGTTGCGCCCATATTTTTGCAGAATTCTCTAATCACGATATGGTCGTTTGATAATTCTTTTCTTGGTGACGGTGCGGCATGGTCTATAAAAAGGATTGCGCGGTCAGCTAATAATTTTTTCAATCCCATACTTTGAATTTTTTTAATGGCAAGTGGACCTGTGCCATCCTGGAAAGCGGCAACGTCAACTTTGGATATGACGAGGTTCCCTGCTTTTGCATCGGTTCCGCTTTTTTCGGATAATAATTTTTCTGCTAATGTTTTGCCCATCTCTCCTCCTTGTATATATTTTTTATTTTAAAGACTTTTGTGTTACCTTAGCAACTAAACAACTATCTGGCAAGGGAAATTTTATATTTAATGCTGTTTCTTTACTGCATTTTATCTCTAACTCCTTTCCCCACGTCTGTGGAACGAATCCAACAACTTCTTTGTCACATAATATTGCTATCTTAGTTGTTTCAGGTAAATTAGTATTGAATTTAAGTTTAATGCCTGTTTGCCCGTCACTTTTACCTTCGAAATTCAGTTCGACATCCATCAGTTTAGCTTCCAGTTTATTTTTTAATAAAATAGGTTTAGTTGGGTCATTATTTACAAAACAAATATCTTTTTCCTCAGATGTAGACAATTCATAAATGGATTGTTTTGGGTATTCTGCAATATAAAGCTCTGTTTTACCCGACTGGAATAACTTTTCCGGTATTTTGTTTTCGGAATAAAGTTGGAATATTATACTTTTATCGGTTGTCTGGCTGTTTAGTGTTTCAACTCCATATAAATTTAATCTTTTTGTCAAAATACGGATTACCTCTTTTGGTTTATTTGTATCTATTGTTAAACTCCATAACTTAGTTTTCGGGCTTCGAATATAAAGCTTTTTACCCGTGCTTTTTATTGTCATACTCCAAGATGCCGTTTCTGTTTTTGCAACTACTTTAACAGGCATTAGAGTTTTATTATCTATATAAATAAATCCCTGTGTAGTTTCAGGTTTGTCCATAGAAGAGGGATCCATAAATAATAAATTTGGTGTAAAACTGTATATAAAGATTCCATTTTTTTCTTCTGTTAGTTTAAAATCTTTCTGCCCGCATATAGTTTTAAGTAATTCAATGGGTTGCGTATCAAAGGTTCTTGTGTCTGCTTGCCATTTTCCTTTTACTTGACTGTATTCCGTTTCGTCTATACCAATGAGTGCACTTTTTTCTTTTTCCGTACCGAGTTTACGCGTTATATTAACCTGAGTTTTATTGTTTAAGCTAATGCCTTTTGAAGTTCCGGAGACATTCGGATTTTTGAATTCTATTTTGAATTCAAAGCCTGTTTGATAAAGCGAATCTATCGTTTGCATTACGCCATCCGGGGATATTGGTTCTTCTGCCGGTTTGATTTGGTCTTTAGGCATACAGCCTGAAATAACCAGTATAAATGTTGTTATAAAAGCTATACAAATTTTCATATATTATCCATTAAATTTCTTTTTAGGACGCAGATTTTCCCTCTGGATAACTTGGAGTAATGCTCCTAATGGAACAAACTCCAAGTTATCGCAGATTCCCATGATTTTTGAATTTTTTTCTGCGATTATCATTTCTGTTGTATCCTTATCTAGTTTTTCTTTTTTATTGTCTTTTAGCGTCTAAACTATTTGTTTTATTTATCCTGCTTATCTGCGTTTATCTGCGTCCAATTTCTCCTATTTGTTTATTTTTTTGTCTCTTTCCCTATCCATTCCAGATAATTTTTATTCCCTGTAATTATAGGAGTCGCGATTATTTCAGGAACGGTATAAGTATGAAGTTTTTTAATTTCGGCTTCAAGTTGAGTATAAAGAGACTTCTTCGTCTTCATAATACATAACCATTCCTTGGATGTAGTAAGCTTATTTTTCCACCAGTATTTGCTAATTATGGGACCTACAATCTGGGCGCAAGCACATAATCTTTTTGATACGACAGTTTTTGTAATTTCCATTGCCTTTTTTTTGTTGTCGATAGTGGTAATTACCTGAATATACTTTTCTGTCATTTTACAGGGTTAAATAACCTGACTTTATAATAAAGTCAAATAAAAAAGTTTTTTCTTTGTAGGGGCGAACCGATGTGTTCGCCCGTTCTTTTATTTATGGGTAGCTGGGGCTTTTATCTCCCAGTATATTTCCCCCCGTCCTACCCCCAACAAATCATTTGACAAAGAAACTAAAAATACATATTCATTATAATAGACATAAGGAAAAAAATGTTATTATTTGTATTATTTATGTTTTCGCCTAAATTGTGTAGCGATGGAATCTGGTTTGGTGGCAGCTCTAGCCCTGGCTTATGTCAACGTAGGGATGCTCCGTATCCTATAAACCCAAAAACTACATTTAGCGGTTTCGGAAGGTGGGATTTTGGAATTAACATATCAATGATAGAGTTAACTTTTTGTGGGAGAGGTAATGGTACTGTTGAGGTAAGAGATGCGGCATATATGCGGTTTGATGAATGGGAAAGTCTTATGGGAGGCGGAAGACTGGCTTTGAGAATTCCAATTATTAAAAATTTGATTGTAAGTAAAATAGGTACAAAATGTGTTTGGAATCACGAGAGCTGTACTCACGAAGACGCTAACCTAAAAGTATTTTTTAAGGAAGGATATAACAAATGGGGGTTGGAACCAGAGGTAAAAATATCATTTAATATCCCGAAAAGTTCCTGGAATATAGACTTTCTTTATGAATATCAAAATTTGGGCAGGATAACTTTAAAAGAAGAAATAAGCGGAAATATCAATTATGAAAATTTAGTTATTAGTAAATATTCAATTGGATGTTATGTCCCATTTGAATTTCCAAATCCAAAACTTCCAACAGGAAAAGAAAAAATACCATTTGGTTTGGTTTTTTCCTTAATTAATAAATCAGATGGAAGGGTAGATTGGTCTGTGGGACTTGGTTTTAAAGGTGACTAAAGTTTCGTAGGAAGGGGTATTACAAACGAATTAAGATAAATTGTGCTTACAATATAAGGTTAGATTTGTTGATTTTAAATAGGGGGAATTATGAAATATGGATTTATAAGTTT
>JAQTXJ010000055.1 GCA_028688815.1 bacterium
GGCGGAACTGACAGTGATGTGGGCTGGTCAGTTCGGCAAACTGAAGACTGTGGATTTATTATTGCAGGAGAAACAAACTCTTTCGGGGCAGGCACACCGACTTCTCCTAATGTATATCTAATTAGAACAAATTCTTCAGGTAATGCCTTGTGGACAAACACTTATGGCGGAACTGACTATGATGTGGGCTATTCAGTTCAACAGACTTCAGATAGTGGATTTATTATTGCAGGAACTATAGGTCCCGCAGCAAATATCTATCTAATTAAGATAAATTCTTCAGGCGATACCTTGTGGACAAAAACTTTTGGCGGAACTGACGGTGATTGTGGCCATTCAGTTCAGCAGACTCAAGATGGCGGTTTTATCATTTTAGGACGGACATCCTCTTTCGGGGCAGGTAACAATGATGTCTACCTCATCAGGACAGATTCTTCAGGGGATACACTTTGGACTAAAACTTTTGGCGGAACTGACAGTGATGTGGGCTGGTCAGTTCGGCAAACTGAAGACTGTGGATTTATTATTGCAGGAGAAACAAACTCTTTCGGGGCAGGAGTGTCTGATGTATATCTAATTAGGACAGATTTTTCAGGCGATACGCTTTGGACAAAAACTTTTGGCGGAACTGGTAGTGAGGAAGGCTATTTAGTTCAACAAACTTCTGATAGTGGTTTTATCATTGTAGGACGGACATCCTCTTTCGGGGCAGGCAATAGTGATGTCTATCTAATCAAGACCAATTCTTCAGGCGATACCCTCTGGACTAAAACTTTCGGCGGAACTAAATATGATTTGGGCTATTCAGTTCAACAAACTTCAGATGGTGGTTTTAACATTACAGGACAAACAGAATCTTTCGGAGCAGGCAGTGGGGATGTTTATCTGATTAGGTTAGATAAAGAAACAGGAGTAGAAGAACAGTCAAATTTAGATTTTGGATTTGGGAATGCGGAATTGAAAATAGGACAAAATCCAATTACCAATTTCGCAACTATTTCTTATGCTATTCCTTCTCAATGCGAAGTTAAGCTAAATCTTTATGACATAACAGGCAAATTAGTGGACAAAATAGTAAACAAAGCTCAACCCGCAGGTTTTTACGCTGTAAAGTGGTCTTTCTCCAATGGGACAAAGAAAATATCGTCAGGCGTTTATTTTATAACTCTTTCCGTCGGCAAGCACAAAGAAACCCAAAAACTTACAATCATCAGATAAGTATCCTTTAGACGCTTTTCAATATAGTTTGGAGAGAATAAAATATGGGACAAATAGAGATACTAAAAAAACTAGATAGAGAATTACAAAAAGATATTCATGAAGAATGTCAGGTTGTATATATTTTATCGAGAATTCGTAAATATCTTGAGATTAAAAATCAAAAAGGCCAGTATAAATACCTGAATTTTTACTGTAATTGGGCGCTACATGCAAAAATTGATAGAACAGAACCTGTAGTAGATGTGTTACACGAATTTATAGAAGGTCACGATGACGGCAAATTTTTACATTTTCATCCTCTTTTTGATGATTTGAGGAATTTTTTGAAAGACAACAATCTTTCTGAAAAACTATTTGAAGAAGAAAACCTGTGGAGGTTTGCAAATTTGTTGGTTGATATTTATTCGGATACTCCAATTGAGGTAAAAAAAAGAGTGATAACAATCCAAAAACCAAAAACACCACTAACCGGGAAAGCCTTTTTTATTTCATATACAATTAAATAAATATGTATAAAAAGAAACTTATGAAGAGTTTCACAATGGACTATTTTTAGGAAACATAAGTGTAAAACCTCTAATTCTCCAATCTTTTCTCTGGTCTTTGCGTGAGAAATTCTTTTTCCTGTGTCCTCTGTTCTTTTTCTCAGTGCCCTCTATGTTAGTTTTAATCTGTTTTCTTTTAACCCTCAATTGTATTCTGTTCTCCGTGTTCTCTGTGGTGAATCTTTCTGTATTCTTGTGTAAATCGTGCCCGCCCGCCGTAGAAGGGTGTAATCTTGTGGTTTAATGTTGGCAAGTCTATATTGTAAAAAATATGTTTATTTTTGACAGACAAGAATCCTAGAAAAAGACTGACAGACAAGAATGTCTGTCCTACCACTACAAATATAATATATTTTTGGGGATAGTTAGTTTATAATTTCTGTTCCTGCTTTACCTTTTATAGCTTTCAATAGATTTTCAGGGGATGTAATAATTACTTTTTTGCCTTTGTTTTCCAAGAATGATATAGCCGCTTTTATTTTTGGTCCCATACTACCGGCGGCAAAATGCCCTTCTTTTAAATATTGTTTTACTTCTTTTAATGTCGTTTTATCAAGGTTTTTCTGGTTTGGTTTCCCAAAGTTTATTGATACATTGGGAACATCAGTCAGTATTATAAATAGTTTTTCATTTATGTTTCTTGCAAGCACGCTTGCTGCCAAATCTTTGTCTATAACCGCTTCTACTCCTTCATAACCTTTGTTTGTTTTTATTACAGGTATCCCGCCACCACCGGATGCAATTACTACTATTCCGGAAGTGCCGCTGAATATAAGTCTTAGAATTGCATCATGTTCCAGTATTTTTTGAGGAACAGGAGACGCTACAACCCTGCGCCAACCTCCTCGTTTAGAGTCGAACCGCATTTCCCAGCCTTTATCGCGTTTCAGTTGTTTGGCTTCTTTTTCTTTATAATATTGCCCTATGGGTTTTGTGGGGTTTTTAAAAGCAGGGTCTTTTTTATCTACCAGTACCTGTGTTATTACTGAAACTACGGTCTTATTGATTTTAAGAGCTTGTAATTCGTTGTTTAGAGTCTGCTGTAAGAGATAACCTATTTGTCCCTGGCTTTCTGCGTTACAGACATCCAATGCCATTGGGGGAATTTCCGATTTTGCAAGTTCATTCTGGAGAAGAATATTTCCAACCTGTGGACCATTACCGTGTGTAATTACAAGGTCATAACCTTCACGAATAAGTTGGGCTAAGTATTTGCAGGTTGTTTTAAGGTTTTTGAGTTGTTCTTCTTTACTGCCTTTTTCCCCGGCAAGTAAAATAGCATTGCCACCGATTGCCACAACCGCTGTTTTCATAAATGAAGTATGGGATTATTTGGTATCATTATACAAACTATCCATTGTCTTGCTTCTTTTGCTTATGCTTTTAGTGTTTTTTCTTGCCTTTTCGGTATTTGCAATTGTTTTAGTATCCGGCGTAAATACATCAATTATCGTGCGAGGGTTATCCAATTTTAATTTATCCTTTACATCAGGCGGGCAAAAGCTCTCAACCCATTCCAATTGTTTGAATACAAAAGGAGCAATTCTTGATTGTTTTATTTTTTCACTTCCATCCGGAAACATTAATATAATGAAACATATAAGCCATGCTATTATGCCGCCTTTTATTAAACCTAATGCCGCACCGAGTATATGGTCAAGAAATCCAAGTTTAAAAGAACTTAAAAGATTTTGAATTATAAACCCTATAAGGTATATTAACAAAAATACAATCAAAAATACAACTATGAAACTTAATATCTTTGCATATTGCCATTTCAATTCTGTTGCTATGACAAAATTCGCATAAAAGCGAGAAGCAACTATTAGACCAATAATTATACCTACTAACCCGAACACACTTCTTATAATTCCTCTCGCCAACCCTATGAGCAAAAATGCAACTATTACAACAGCTAATACGATATCAAGAATCATTTTTCCCCCTCAACCAATAAAATTAATTATTTCTTAATTTTATTTATCGCTTGTTTCAGGTCGTCAATTATATCATCAACGTTCTCTATTCCAACGGATAATCTTACGAAACCAGGTGTCAGTCCGCCTTTTATGCATTCCTCTTCCGAATATGCAGAATGAGTCATGCTTGCAGGATGTTGTATAAGCGTATCCGTATCCCCAAGACTTACTGCAAGGATACAGAGTTTAACTGAATTCATAAGTATTTTTCCTGCTTCTCTTCCGCCTTTTACTTCAAAACCTATAACTCCACCGCCATTACTCATTTGTTTGCGAGCAATATCGTAACCGGCATGGGATTTAAGAAACGGGTAATATACTTTTTCTATCATCGGATGCGATTCGAGAAATTCTGCTACCTTTAGTGCATTTTCACAATGCCTGTCCATCCTTACTGCCAGAGTTTTAAGTCCTCTCAAGATTAACCATGCATTAAACGGTGATATATTTGCTCCTATATTGCGTGACCTTTTCCTCAGGCTTTCGGCAAATTCTTTTTTGACAACGGATACTCCTGCTACCAAATCACCGTGTCCTCCCAGATATTTTGTAGCCGAATGAATTACGGCATCCGCACCAAGTTCTATAGGCCTTTGTAAGTATGGAGAAGAAAAAGTATTATCAACTACTAATGGGATTTTATGTTTGTGGGCAATTTCAGCGCATTTCTTTATGTCTACTATTTTTAAAGTAGGATTTGCAGGTGTTTCTATGAAAATCAATTTTGTGTTTTTGTCTATAGCTGCTTCTAACTCTTTTGCATTTGTAGTATCAACAAATTTTGTATCTATTCCTACAATGGGTAATTCCTGTTTAAATTGACCATAAGAACCACCATATATTATCTTGTCGGATATTATGTTACTGCCGCTATCTGCAATGCTGAGTATAGTACAAAATAAAGCTCCACAACCGGATGCAAAGATTTCTGCATAGTCTCCACCTTCAAGATGCGCCATTTTTTCTGCTAAAAGGTCTACCGTGGGATTCCCAAGTCTTGTATAGATATATCCCTTTTCTTCTCCTTTGAATAATCTTGCTCCATGGTCTGCATCTTTAAATACAAAAGTGGATGTTTGACATATTGGAGGAGTATGCGAACCCGTAACAGGGTCAGGATGAACGCCTCCATGAACGACTTTTGTTTCTATTTTCATTTTGCTCCTTATATTTTATAAATTCAACCACCCCGCCTTGGCGGGGTAAACTCCGAACACAGAGATTTGTATTAATCTTTTCTCTGTGACCTCCTCTATAAAACTAATCTTTTTACTCCATCTTTTAATCGCTTTATATTAAAATTTATTAATAATCTACTTTTTTCTTCATTGTTTTCATATAGGTCAAAATCCGCTAAATATATCCTTTTTCCCTTAGGTAACCTTTATTTCTAATATTACCTAAGATTTTATCAAAAAATCTATACGATAGAGGAAATTCCTTTGGAGAGCACAGAGAATTAATATTTCCTCTGTGACCTCTGTGGTTTCTTTCATTTCCTGTCATTTTATTTTTGCCTGTTCCCTACAATTATTATTTCCAGAATTTAGATTTCTCAAGTAATTTCAAATCTTCTGCAGGTATTGGGTAACTGTATTCCGTACCTGGGAATTTCCCGTTTCTGACTTCTTCTACGTATTTTTTGACTGCCATAGTTGCAAGAACAAGCAACCCATCTTTCCGCTCGTCTTTTCCTACTTGCCTTAAATCTTTTATATTGGATATATATTTCTGAAATTCCGATATCACATCCGGGATATAACATTTTGCAAACCACGGTCTGAAAGGATGATAAAATCCCATAGTGTCATGCATAATTATTAATTGCCCATCTACCATTGTTCCTGCGCCTATTCCGTAAACGGGAATCTTTAATAATTTGGCAATTTGTCCTGCAGGTTCTGAGGGCATAGCTTCAAGCAATAATGCAAAAACGCCTGCTTTTTCCAGCGCAAGTGCATCTTCTACGGTTTTTTCAAAACTGGCAACACTCTTTCCCTGGACTCTGTATCCTCCAAAAGAAGCACTGCTTTGAGGAGTTAAACCCAAATGTCCCATAACAAGTATTCCGGCGTCTACCATTGCCTTTACTTTTGATATGACACGAATTCCGCCTTCACATTTTATTGCATCACAACCGGCTTCTTTGACAAATCTTAATGCGCTTATTACGGCATCTCTTTCACCGGGTTCATAAGCTCCCTGTGGCATATCACCAATTAAAAACGTATTCGGAGCACCTTTACGGGCAGCTTTTGCAAGATGTATCATTTCATCCATTGTGACGGGGTTGGTAGCTTCGTATCCTAATTGAACCATACCGCCCGAATCTCCGACAAGAATCATATCAACGCCTGCCTGTTCGGAAACATAAGCAAAAGGAAAATCATAAGACGTTATCCACGCAACGGGCTTCTTTTCTTTCTTCATTTTTGCAAGGTCATTAATGCTTATTTTTCTTTTAGGTTCCATTTTCCCTCCTAATTCTTATTTTTAATAATTATTTTGGAGTGCAAAATCGGTGATTTTGCATATTGAAATTAAGTTAATATCCCGCTTCCGCGGGGCAACAACATCGTTGTTGCACTCCATAAATTATTTCTTATTTTACATATATATATTTACGGTGTTGGTATCGCTAAGCCTTTAGCGCCTTTTTTCGACATTGTTGCTTCCGGGAAATTTTCCTGTATTATTTCGATAATTGTCTGCGCATATTTAACTTTTTCTCTTGCGAAATTTGCAAGCATCCCTGCATCTGTCCAGGGTTTATACATTGCTCCTGGGCCTACGAGACAAGCCGGTCCGGGTTCAATTTTGAAATAACAAGGCGCGCAAGTACGAACCATTTCAGGTGCGTCATAGAATCTTGTAAATCCTCCAAAAGATTCTGCCAACAAGATATGAAGGTCCATAGGTATGTCTACTGCCTGCCGTATTGTAGCAAACTGTGGTATCGTCAGGTCGCCTACCGGGTTAAAAGTTCCTGCTCCTATACTTTCAAGTAGTTTAGCGCCTGCAGGATTGCCGTGCCCTGCGTATACTGATACTTTGAAAGTTATGTCTTTTGGTACATCACCTTTAATTTTCATTTCGTTGAGTAACCACATTAACCCTTCATCCGTAACAAGAAATCCTTTGAAACCTGCATCTATGCATCTGAACATATCTGCAATATAAGCTTTAACCTGTTCGGCGCCCCTGAATCTTGCGCCTGAAAATGCGCCTTCTGGAGTTACGGGTTGTCGTCCGATGTCCCATGCTGCTCTTGGACCGGGAGTTACGATTACTTCAATTTGTGCTTCTTTTGCGATAGTTGCAAAATCTTTAAGTTCTTTTTTGTCAAGATAAGTTGCTCCCATTACCATTGAAATTGCTCTATGTATGGGAGTTTTTCTTTTATCCATTTCATCAATAAGCGCTTCCAAAACATTAGGTCTTTCAATACCGGAAATTTCCATACGGTACCATGCGCCATCCGGGAATCTTTTTTTGCTGGTAGGCAAATCAAAACGGTCACTACCGGGAATTCCAACTTTTTCCACCATTTTTGCGATGTCGTTCATCTTCATAAATCCCCCTTTTTCAAATCAAAAATTTCCAGCAAAGCTGGATAAGAATCCCTAATCCAGCAAAGCTGGAAAGGGATTCTTAAAATATCAAATATTAAATTCCTTTAAGTGTTCTGTTTATACTTATTAAATCATTCAATATGGCAAAACTCGTGCCTTTTGGACCTGCTCCTGCGCCGATGATTGTAATTTCTCCTACAATATCGGTTTTTATGCATAACCCGTTCATTCCCTTGTTAATGTTTGCCAGAAGTTCATTTGATTTTAGCATTTTAGGAGCAACCTCTGCTTCAATTCCATTATCCGTTTTTATATGTCCCACTAATTTCCATACCTGCCCATTTTGCCTTGCTTTTTTTATATTGGCAAGAGAAATTTTTGTTATACCTGTCCTTTTTACGTCGGAAGGTTTTATATTGACATCCATAAGCACATTTGCAAGAATTACAAGCTTTGCAACCGTGTCATACCCCTCAACGTCTGCTGTGGGGTCGGTTTCTGCATATCCTAATCTCTGGGCTTCTTTTAATGCAGATTTATAATCCCTGCCTTTTTCCATTTCTGTAAGAATAAAGTTTGTAGTCCCATTTAATATGCCTTTTATTTCTTTAATTTTAGCCCCTGCAAGCGCTTCCGTTCCTAAAGTGATGGCAGGTGTACCACCTAAAACAGTTCCTTCAAATTTAAGCATTACTTTGTTCTTTTTGGCAACAGATATTAGTTGTTTATACTTCAATGCTATTGGTCCTTTATTGACTGTGATTACATTCTTTTTGCATAATAGAGCGGTTTTTATGTGTGTAATTGCAGGTTCTCCTGCTTGCCTGCCTGTTGGTTGGCAGGTCTTTATATTTGTAGGGGTAAGTTCTAAAACTATATCTGCGTTACTGTCTTTTATTGTTTTTAGAGCGTCCCATCCTTTTTTTACGTCACAGTGGTTTGTTAATGGTTCACCTTTTTTGATAAGTTTTAAAATCTCTTTGAGGTTAAGTCCGTTTTTGTTGTAAACGGTTCCTTTGGTAAGGGTAGAGATAGCAACTACTCTGTATTCAATTCCGTATTTTTCTTTTAGTTGTTTTTCTTGTTCAAGTAAGAGTTCTGCAAAACCCTGTCCGATGTTTCCAAACCCAATAAATGCAAGATTGTAGTTCATTTTTTAGCATCTTAAACCATATATTTTATTTTTCAAGTGTTTTTTGAGATTATTGTGTTTTTATTGTTAGAGATAGAAACTTATTTTACGGCTTTAACTACATCTTTCAAGTTTTTACCGAATCTTTCAATATCTTCTGATTTTACAAATCCGAAGCAAAATCTTATCCATCCGGATTTTCCGCATTCGCTTCCGGGAATACCACTTATTTTTCCCATTTGAATTGCTTTTTCAATGAATTTCGTATCGCTTGTTTTTATCGTTCCGGGTATTTTTGCAAACATAAATATAGAACCGTCAGGTGTTTTACCCGCAATTTCAAATCCTGCCCCTTTAAGTTGTTTTCCGAGTTCATCTCTACGCCGTTTTAATTCTTTAAGTACGGGTGGAAGAAAACTCAAAGGTTTGTTATTCTTAAGTTCTTCATTTTCTTTTTTTATAATGGGTAAAATAATATCCTGTCCTATTGTGCTTACACAGGAAGAATCTATCCTTACGAGTTGTTTTAAGAACACGTTTGTAATGGTTTTTGATGCGGATATGACATATCCAATTCTTGCTCCCGGGATAAGATATTCTTTAGAGGCAGAACATACCGACACAGTACGTTCGGGTGCAAAAGAGAGCATAGTTGATGGAGTCCCATTAAAACGGATTCGGTTATATACTTCATCCGAAATTATAATAAGATTATGTTTTCTTGAAAACTCTGCCAAATCAGTCATTTGTTGTTTATCTAGAGCTATACCTGATGGGTTATTAGGAAAATTAATAAACATAATATGAACATTCTCTTTTTTAACTAATTTACCTAATTCCGAAAGTCTTAATATCCCTTTGTTGTCAACTAACTCAAATTCTAGGTACTTACCTCCGGTTCGTGTAATTATGTCCGGTGTATTCGGCCAGTAAGGAACATTAAGTATTACTTTTTGTTTATAACAAAGTATTTCCATTAACAAAGAAAGTCCCTGACTTGCGCCATTGGTTATCGCGATGTTTTCGTAAGTTAGGTTCTTTAAGTTGTAGAATTTTGACCAGAACTCTGCTAACAAAGTTCTTAATTCAACTTTTCCAATTGGCGGGCTGTAGTATGTTTCAAGTTCCGGTAGTATACCTCTTATTTGACCGCTCTCTGCCCGGACAATTTCTTTTTTCTTTAATCTTACTGCTTCAGCTTTTGCGCTTATTTCAAATATCGGGTCTTCCTTTCCCATAACTTGTTTCAATTGAGAAGGCATATTTTCCCAAACGCATTTGAGAATAGGTGTTATTTTTTCACCTTTAACGATAATATCTTTCAAGCTTTTCATTTTTTATTCCTATATTTTTCCGTATTTCTCGTTAAACACAATCTCTTTTAATTCCTTTCTTGGTGTGGGAGAAGGTGCAATATCCGGATGTCCAAGAGGTATAAGTTCTACAACTACTATACCTTCCGGCACGTCAAGTAAACTGCCTGCCATTTTAGCGTCAAATGCACCGATATGAACAGTTCCCAGACCGAGTGAATGTGCCGTGAGGGTAAGGTTTTGTAGTGCAAGCGCAGTATCAAACATAAACCATTCATTTTTATCCGTAGTAGGTTTTCCTTCTTTGTAACCTGCTTTATTTATTTCTGCGCAAGCTACTATTACTATTGGAGCTTGAATCACCGCCTCTCTTGAAGGATTTCTAGGTGTAAGCGTATTTTGGAGTTTTTCTTTCATAGATGGGTCTTTAATTACAATAAATTTTACACATTGAGTATTTGCCCATGAAGGCGCCCATCTTGCGGATTCAAGAACCTGATTTAACTGTTCATTGGTAACCGGTATCGGTTTATATTTTCGTATGCTTCGTCTTTCTTTAATTAAGTTTAATATTTCCATCTTTTCCCCCTATTATAAAATCAAATATCAAATATTAAAAATAAAATATCTTTTCTGTTCGTCAAGATAAATCAAATATGTTTCGTATTTTTATTGATTCCCATAAGACGGTGTGGTAGTAGGAATTTATTTTCTTGTTAGCTTTTGTCATTCTTGTGAAAATCGTAGACACTACATTGATGGTGCAGAAATTCTTTTTTTATTTTCTGAAAGTTTTTTTATCCGTGAAAATCCGTGCCTTTCATCCGTGGCTAATAATTGTGTTTTCTGTTATCTTTTTTTCTATAATTTTGATGTTTTCTCTTGTTATTGTTTCAATTCTTCTATTTTCTTTTTCAATGCGGGAATGACTTTGAATAAATCGTCTACGATTCCATAATTTGCTTCATTAAATATGGGAGCGTTAGGGTCTTTATTAATGGCTATTATTGTTTCCGAACCTTTCATTCCTGATATGTGTTGTGATGCGCCCGATATTCCCATTGCAATATAAAGTTTGGGTTTTATTGTTTTACCGGAAGAACCTACCTGTCTGTCTTTTGGCAACCATCCTGAATCTGCTACCGGTCTGGAACATCCTACTACTCCACCAATTGCCTGCGCAAAGTCTTCTATTATTTTTAAGTTTTCTTGTTCTTTTACGCCTCGCCCTATTCCTATTACAATATTTGCTTTGGTTATATCTACTCCACCGGTTGCGGCTTCTATATATTCAAGGAACTTAATTTCCGCAAGGTCTTCTTTTAATGGCGATGGAATATTCGTTACTTCAGTGCTGAGATTCGTTTCGCTTACCGTAAAAGCTCCCTGTCTAATGGTAAGTAAAAATTGGGAACTATCTTTAAAATTTATCGTAGCGTTTAGTTTCCCGCCATACATCTGTCTTGTTGCAACTACATTATTGTCTATTTCAATTCCTATGCAATCTGTGGAAACGGGGATATTAAGTTTGCTCCCAAGCGCAGGAGCAATATCTATTCCGAATGCAGTGTGCCCTATCAATGTAAGAAAAGGCTTTTCAGTAGTTAGTATGTTAGAGAGCACGGTTTTATAATATTCGGAGTTAAAGTCTTTGAGTTTTTCATCTTCTATAACAATAATGCGATGGGCTGAAGATTTGATTTCGTTTATGAATGTTTGGGTCTGATGTCCCAATAAAAGAGCAGTGACTTTCCCGCCTGTTTTTTCGGATAATTCTCTGGCTTTGGTTAGCAGTTCAAAGGATATGTTTCTTATTTCACCGCGTCTATGTTCAATTAGAGTAAAGATGTTTTTCATAGTACCCCCTTCTCTTTGAGTATTTCCGTCATTTTGACGGCTTTCTCTTCCGTAGTCCCTGCCAATATTTCAGCCTGTTTCGATGGGGGAGGGGTAAATAATTTTGTTATAGTCGTATTTTTAGTAAGTTCAGTGTTTTTTGCGTCAGTGATTTTTATTTCTTTGCCTGTGGCTTTTCGTATAGCCATCAATGAGGCATATCTGGGTTCATTGATTCCTGTCTGGATAGTGAACAATGCCGGCAATTTGATTTCACTTTTTTCGATTAAACTGCCTTCAAGTTCCCTGTTTATCGTTGCCAAATTGTTTTCTACGTCAAGTTTTACTACTAAACTTGCATAAGGTATGCCAAGCAGTTCGGCAAGTGTTTGTCCTACCATAGAATACCCGTCATCTTGAGCCATACAACCCGTAAATATAATATCAAATTTCAAATCTTTGATTGTATTCTTTAATAATTGTGCGGTAGCAAACCCGTCTAATTCGTCGGAATATTCTATTCGTATTGCCGAATCTGCTCCTTTTGCAAGTCCCATTCTTATGATGTCGTCGTTTCCTATTTCCCCGATGGATACAAGGGTAACGGTGCCGCCGAGTTTTTCTTTAAGCCTGATAGCTTCTTCAATTGCGTAGCTATCGGATTCGTTAATGTCAAAAGTCAAACGGTCCTTTTGGATATCTTTACCAGAAGAATCTATTTTAATTTCTAAATCCGTTGTCTGGGGAACTCTTTTTATACAAACAATGCTGTCCATACTACCTCCTATTCAATAATTATTTATACCTAATCTTTTTTCTTAATTTGTCAACCTGAATTTAATGGGGGGTAGCAATACTTTGCTAAGGTGGAAAAGAAAAAGCACAAATTGAATTTGTGCCTACAAAGAGAAGATATACAAATTGAGTTCGTGCATATAAAGATTTTTAGTAGCCTCGTAATTTTTCTAATACTTCAATTTCTTCATCTTTACGTAATTCGCAATAACTATCAAATTTCATTATATATATTGCCCTGCCTTGTGTCGCAGATCTGATTGCAGTTGCATATCCGAATAATTTTCTCATAGGACAGGAAGCGAAAATATTATGTCTTGCGCCTATTCCGGCCATTGATAAGATTTTGCCACCTCTTGCGCTTAAATCATCTATTATTGCGCCTATATATTCGGGAGGAGCAATTATTTCCAATCTCATTATTGGTTCAAGAAGTATTGGGTTTGACTTTTCTATAGCTGCTTTAACTGCCATAGAAGCTGCGGTTTCAAAAGCGATATCCGATGAATCTACGGTATGAAAAGAACCATCAGTTATGGTTACTTCTATATCTACAACAGGGAATCCTGCAAGGATTCCGGTTTTAAGCGAGTCTTCCACACCTTTACGAATGGAAGGAAAATATTCTCTCGGGATTGAGCCTTCCCGCACTTTATTTTTAAAGACAAATCCTGCGCTTCTTTCAAGTGGTTTGATTTCGAGTTCCACGTCTCCATATTGTCCTTTCCCGCCACTTTGTTTTATAAATTCACCGCGTTCACTAGCGCCTTTTGTAATCGTTTCTTTATAACTTACTTGTGGCGCTGATAATCGTGCTTTTATTGAAAATTCCCGTTCCATTCTCTGGAGAAGGACTTCCAGATGTAATTCTCCCATTCCGGACAATATTAATTCACCGCTTTCAACATCTGTTCTTATAAAAAGAGTCGGGTCATCGAGTACCAATTTTTGTAATACCATTCCAAGTTTTTCTTCGTCCTGGTGAGTGTTTGGCTTAATAGTTGCAAAAATGACAGGCTCCGGGAAATCGGGAGATTTTAATATTATTTTCGAATCCAGTGCTGCAAGGGTATGACCTGTTTTTACCTGTTTTGGGCCATAAATTGCAACAATATCGCCTGCATTAGCAGATTTTATGGATTCCCTTTTATCTCCCTGCATTAAAAATATCTGGGAAATTCTTTCTTTAACGCCTGAATTTACATCCATTACGTATTCACCGGCGTTAATTGTCCCGGTATAAATTCTTAAATAAACAAGAGTCCCGTGTGCATCGGAGTAAAGCTTAAAAACCAGTCCGCAGAATTTATTTTTGTCGGGTATATGGTCTAAATTCCTATCGAGGGGAGATGGTAAAAAATTTACTATCCCTTCAATTAAAGGCTGGACTCCAATATTCCTTAATGAAGAACCAAAAAATATAGGCACAAATTGTTTTTCGATTGTAAGTCTGCGAATGGCAGCGATTAATTCTTCTTTGCTTATGGATTTGTTTTCAAGATATAAATCTCCTATATGGTCGTCATTGTCGGCGATAGTTTCTATTAATTCCTTAAGGGCTTTATTAAACTCAGGCATAAGATTCTCCGGAATAGGTTTTACTAAAAACTCTTTTCCGTCGGTACCCTTATCCCATTCTATTATTTTTTCTTCTAATATATCACATATACTAGAGAATTTATCTTCTATACCAATTGGAAATTGCATTTTTAATACATTACTATTGAGTCTTTCGGTTATCATCTTGATGCATTCAAAAGGCTCTGCGCCGATTCTGTCGAGTTTGTTTATAAAAACTATTCGGGGAACGTTATATTTATTTGCCTGGTACCAGACGGCTTCGGATTGCGATTCTACTCCTTCTACTGCGCTAAAAATCATAACTACGCCGTCAAGAACTACGAGACTTCGTTCCACTTCACCCGTAAAGTCAATATGTCCGGGAGTATCCAGGATGTTTATTTGTTTCCCTTTCCAGTAACAGGTGGTTGATGCAGCGGTTATTGTAATTCCTCTTGCCCGTTCTTCCGGCATCCAGTCCATTACTGTGGTGCCTTCATCTACTCCGCCTATTTTGTAAGTGCTGTCAGTATAATAAAGGATACGCTCGGTAGTAGTGGTTTTACCTGCATCTATATGAGCAATTAAACCTATATTACGAATATCCTCTATGGGCATTTTATTTTATATAAATGGGAAAAATGTTACCTGCTACCACCTGAAATGCGCGAATGCTCTATTAGCATCTGCCATCTTGTGCATATCTTCCCTTTTCTTATATGCATCACCTTTGTTTTCAAGTGCAAGCAATAATTCCTCAGCGAGTTTCCCGGCCATCGGTTTGCCTTTTTTTGCTCTTGCGGCTCCGACTACCCATCTTATTGTAAGTGCGGTTGCACGTGCGGGTCTTACTTCGTAAGGAACCTGGTATGTTGCTCCGCCTACTCGTCTTGGTCTTACTTCTAATAGGGGTTTAACGTTGTTCATTGCCTGGTTAAATACTGTGATACCCGGCTTTCCGGTTTTTTCTTCGGCTATTTTTAATGCTTCATAAAATATCCGCTCGGATGTATATTTTTTACCACCCATCATCATATAATTTATGAATTTACCGGCTAAAACTTCATTATACTTAGGGTCAGGTGTTGTTTCTCTTAGTTCTGCGCTTCTTCTTCTCATACTTTTTTACCTGTCGTCAGACAGGAATTACCTCCTCCTGATTTTTAATTAAGTTTGATATAAATAACTTATATTATAAATATGTCAAGGATAAAATGAAAAATAGTTATAAATGAAACTTTCACCGCAGAGACGCAAAGAAGGGAAAGATTAACCACAGAGGCATCCCGCCTTGGCAGAGTAAACTCCGAAAGAAAAGGAAATATCTGTTTCTATACTATCTCTTAGAAATAGGAAGTTTGCAGTTTATTTTCTTTTTCAAACCGTTCAATTGCAAGTTTAATTAGCTTATCTATCAGTTTAGAATAAGAAAGTCCGCTTGCTTCCCATAATTTCGGATACATACTAATACTGGTAAATCCCGGTATAGTATTTATTTCATTAACGAGTATTTTATTATTATTCACCAAAAAGCAATCTACTCTTGCCATTCCTTCGCAACATAAAATTTTATATGTTTTTACCGCAATCTGTCGGACTTTTGTAACGATATCTTTTGGTAAGTCAGCGGGGATTTTCAGGTCGGCACCTTTTTTATCAAGGTATTTTGCTTTATAGGAATAGAAATCGTGTTGTGGAATGATTTCTCCGGGTACAGATGAAGTAGGATTTTCGTTCCCGAGAACGGAACATTCTATTTCCCTACCTTTAATATTTTCTTCTATTATAATCTTGGTATCATATTTGAATGCATATTTGACAGCTTCATCGAACTGTTTTTTTGTAGATGCCTTATTTATTCCCACAGATGAACCTGCGTTTGCGGGTTTTACGAATAGGGGCAATCCAAGCGATTTATTTGTTTCGTTAAAATTGGCATCCGACTGTTTTTCAAATACTATGAACTTAGCAATCGGGATTCCTGCATCCCTGAGAAGTCTTTTCATTGCATCTTTATCCATTCCAACTGCAGAGCCAAGCACTCCGGCACCTACAAACGGAATATTTATTAATTTCAGTAGTCCCTGCACTGTTCCATCTTCGCCGAATGCGCCGTGTAATATTGGGAAAATTACGTCTATTTGTTTTACAGGGAAAGAATTTGATATATATATTATTTGTTTTTTGTCTTTTCCCGGGACTGTGGCTACATCTTTGAATACTTTGTCGGACAGGTCACGCCCTGTCCCTACATTATCCGGGAAAGATTTTATGTTTTCATTCAGGTGCCATTGACCTTTTTTATCAATGAAGATTAAACT
>JAQTXJ010000137.1 GCA_028688815.1 bacterium
CTGGTCTATGCTTGGTTCGTTAAATGCTTTATCCATTGCATCCCATAAATTAAACCTTCTAACGTCACTGGCGCAGAAAACTACACGCCCTTTCCCGCCGCCATCACGCACGGCTTTTACCGTATTTAATAATATATCTTCAGGATAAAACCCTTTTGGTGCATTATTTACTAAAATCGTAACTTTACTGTCTAAACTGTCAATCGCTTGATTAAGCTTTATCGTATCTTTTTCCGCTAAATTCTTTATGTATGATGATATTTCTTTATCTAGCGAAGGTGCTGATTTACTAACTTGTTTTTGAATATGTTTGTAGTTCTTTTGTATCAATTCTATTTCATTGGTTTTTTCTGTCTTCATCTTTTTCAAGCTCTTTCTTATTTCGTACACCGGTGTACTTAAATCTCCGTAAATATAAGCGATATCAATTCCCATAGATATATTCGTTATGCCTTCACACCATTTGTTGCTATATCTTGTATATTCCCCTAAAAACTTCTGGAATGTCGGCAAATCTCCTGCAAAATGACTCTTATAAGCCATCGGCATAACGATATCAACGTATGGAGCGAAATCCGTCCATCTTTGTCCTATATTCCTTCCACTGAGCGCCGGATTTTTGAAAACGGCTGCCGAAAACTGTATGTTCGGTTTTATTTTGTGTGCCGCTTCCCATGATTCACGGGCAAATTTCGTAATCTGGTCGCATCTGTATTCGTAATAGAAATAATTCAAATCCGCCGGGCCGCCCTTCATCGAGCTGCCCTTGAAAATGAAATCAACCTTTTCGGCTCTGGTCATTTTATTCCAGTTGGCAGGTTTAATCGTGTTATCCTGAGACCAGTTTGATATCCAGATAGGTAATTTCTGGACGGCTTCAATCTGCGTGTCGGGTTTGCATTCATAATAAAGATGATTATATTTTAGGAAATTCTCAAGACAGTAATCGCAAAAACAATAACCGTCAGGTGAAACGTCCCCGGGGTATCGTACGTAATCGTGATGTATCCCGTCAACGTCGTAATTAGTTACTATTTCTTCTATCATAGGAATTAACCACTGGTCTGTATATCCTTTTCGTTGTGCCGGGCACATCCACAAGATATAATATGGAGAGTTGTTATATAATAATTCGGACATTGTAGTTTTTCCATCTTTGTTTAACATTGCCCATTCGGGATGTTCTTTGTATGCGGGCAAGTTTGCCTCGTCAGTAAAATCGCATAACCATGCGTGGACACGAATACCGTTTTTGTGGGATTCTGCTATTAGTTCTTTTAACGGGTCAAATCCTTGTTCAAATTTCTTTTTGAAATCGTCGGGAATAGCTCCCGAAAATTTCTTGCTATCCCATAAAACCTTTCCATAAAGCTTCATACATGGAATTATTAAATTTATGTGCGCTTTTTTGCAGTGATCAACGAGACTTTTTACCGATTCCATATCCTGTAAATCGGCGGTTGGGTGTATCCAGATTGCCCTGCCTTCAACCTTTGGTGTTTTAGGTGTTTGTGAAAAAATATTCTTAGGCGATAAAGCAACCATAAGAATTAAAAACAAAAATGTCCCTTTCCTCATTTCTCCCCCTCTTTCTGTTATTCTTTCCTGCCTTCGGCAGAATTTCCACTCTTTGTTTGTTTACCAGCCCTTAGTTTGCTTAGAACTGGTTATCCAGCTCTGCTGGACATTCCCGCAAAAGCGGGAATCTACTATTTTTGTTGTTTTACAATTCCCCATCCTTTTGACAGAGAATTTTACATAAATAATACAAAAAAAAATAATGTCAATCTTTTTGAAAAGTAGCAATCCTTAAATATGTTTTTATATGATAGGATTACAATATGTTATAATAAAATTACTTTTTCAAGAGATATAATAGCTTTTTCTTCGGATAGTCGAATCTTGTTTACTATTTCCACTGCTTGTTTACGAAAATTTAAAGATGATAAAGCTTTACCTACCGTCAATT
This sequence comes from bacterium, assembly GCA_028688815.1. Classification (GTDB taxonomy): domain Bacteria; phylum Hydrothermota; class UBA3073; order JACQXS01; family JAQTXJ01; genus JAQTXJ01. The sequence continues at coordinate 1,970 of JAQTXJ010000137.1, forward strand.
TTCTCTCTTCATATTCCCCTATGGACCCTACTATTTCAAAAAGTTTTTGAAATGTATTCATTTCCATATTAGCTTTCTCGTATGATTGAATAGCAATTTTTAAGTATTGTTTTTGTTTTGATGAGAAATTTCCAAAATAACCATTCATACATTTTTTGAGAAAGTTAGATGCTTCTTTACGAAATTGTGGACCTCCAAGTCCTTCCATTGCAAAAAACCAATCTCCATCACCGATTGCGCTCCATGGAATTTTATAATTTTTGTACTTAAATTGGGCACCTTCTTGTTTAAGGCATTCAATAAGTAAATCAAAAGCCATGAGTCCTGATTTTCGCCATTTTCTTGTATTATCCTGAAGTTTCCCACGTCCCAAGCCCACAGCTCTTTTTATAATACTAATTGCTACCTCATTTTCTCTTGGTTTATATTTTTGTTCTCTGAATGAGAAATAGCATGTTGTTGCACCCCCCATTCCCTGACCAGGTGCAAAACCATTGCCAACCCAATTTGTCTCGTCAGGTTTTTTTCTTGCACGGTAATTTTGTTCCTTAATGCCATTTTTACATTCTGGATCATTACCATTCCATTTAGGCGTAATTCGCCAATCAGTATGAGGAATGAAGTAAATTAGTTCCTGCTCCAAATTATAACCCGTAACAACTATTGGAGTAGCTTTGGGATCTACTGGCGAAGCTCCACCGAAGAGAATCACAGGATTATTTGAATTAATTTCTTTTATTACTTTACCCCATGCGGTTTTAACTGTTTTATTATCCAGAGTTTTCTTGCCATTTATAAGGTCATACCATTTCACTTCTCCCTTTCTATCTGAATACCAACTATAATTAAATCCTAATGTTTTTGCAACAATTACCCCTACAGGTTCTTCATGAGTATATGCCAAGCAAGATGCCCAATCTACACTAAACCAGAAGCGAAACGGCTGCCCAGTAATTGCCGAAAGAATAGTATCATTTAGATACTTTTTTTCTACACTCTTGAATTCCAAAATAGCCCTTATTGCAGAAATTAATCCATCACAGGACCAAACGGTAGAAATCATTTTTTCTGGAGGGACTCCTTTAATCCAATATTTCTTGTCCTGTTGTTTCATTTTTGACTCTTTGTTCTTTGTTTTCATAATGCCTCCTTACAATTATACGCATCTCAAATCATATATAATATAGTTATCTATTTGTCCAGTTTTAAATCTTTTTGAATTGACAGAGTTTGTTTTTATGTTACGTTTTATTTAATTATGTTTAAAATCGGAGTTTCTAAAATAGATATTACTCCTCCCGTTGGAGTTGATTTACAGGGGTTTGTCGCAAGAGAAGGATGTTCGGTTGGAGTACATAGTAAGCTTTTTACAAAAGCATTGGTAATTGAGTATAAAGGGAAAAATAACCTTATTGTTAATTGCGACCTTCTTGCGGTAAACGAAAAATTGGCATTAGATATTAAAACTAAGATAGAAAAAGAATGCGGCATCAAAAAAGAAAACATCATAATTTTTGCTACGCATACGCATTCAGGTCCTGCTACTGTATTTTTAAGGAAATGCGGAGAACCTGACCCTAAATATATAAACTCATTAAAAGAGAAAATCGTAACCTGTGTATCTTCGGCGGACAAAAAGAAAAAAGAAGCCGTTGTCGGTATTGGCAAAGGGAAAGTACAGATAGGAATCAACAGACGGGAAAAGAAAGGCAAAGAAATGATTATTGGCGAGAATCCCACCGGTCCGATAGATACGGAATTAAGTGTTATAAAGATAGATACTCCTGTGGGCAAACCGATAGCTTTAATTGTAAATTATTCCTGTCACCCCGTTATTCTTGGTCCTGAGAACCGTCATATATCGGGAGATTATCCTGCTTTTG
>JAQTXJ010000138.1 GCA_028688815.1 bacterium
TTGCACCGCGATTACTCCAAGCATAATAAGGTCTGATGCGTGTGGCCCGATAACCTGCATACCTTTCACTATCCCATCTTTATCCGATACTATTTTGGTAAAACCTTCCGTATCATCACTACATAGCGCTTTTCCTACTCCCTGGAAATTGTATTTGCCGGTTTTACCCCCTTCTACTTCAGTCTCGAATTTTCCTACACATGCTATTTCAGGACTGCAAAATATGCAATTCGGAACTGCGCTGTAATCCATCTTTTTGTTTTCCCCGCATATGTTCTCTACTGCAATCACTGCCTCCTGTGATGCTTTATGCGCAAGTAGCGGCTGTCCCGCAACGTCTCCTGCCGCATAAATTCCCGGAATATTTGTTTTCATATACTCGTCAACGCTTACGCTTTTTCTATTAAATGTTAACCCTATGTTTTGCAATTGTTCCGTATTCGGAGTTCTTCCGCAAACTACCAATACTTTTTCTGCGCTTATCTTTTCACCGTTAGAAAGAATGCAAACCTGTTCCTTATCCTCTTGAGAAATATTTTCTACTTTCGTGCCTTCAAATATTTTTACTCCCTGGGATTCTAATTTTTTCTTTACTATCATAGTTATATCATTGTCTTTTACTTCGGGTAATATTTTGGGTAGCATCTCTATTATCGTAACTTTAGTCCCAAGTCCGCAAAAAATGTTTGCCAATTCTATTCCAATTACACCACCACCTATAATTGCTATACTTTGCGGCAAGGCTTGCAAGTTTAATATATCTTCGGAATCCAGCGTGTTTATGTGGTCTATGCTAAAAGGCAGAAAAGGATTTGACCCCGTGCAGATTATTGTAGACTTAGCGTTAAGTTCTTTTTCTCCAATTGTAATACATCCCGGCTCTTTTATTATTCCGGTTCCCTGAATGACTTCTACTTTGTATTGCTTTAGTAAAAAATTGACTCCCGAAACTAATTTTTTTACAACCCCTGCTTTCCGTTGTATTATTTTTAGAAAGTCAAAATTTCCTGTTCCTGCTTCTATGCCAAATCTTTGAGCATTCTTTACCGTTCTTAAAGCATCTACGGAAGCAATAATTGCTTTTGTCGGGATACATCCCTGGTTAAGACAAACACCACCAATGTCCTTTTTTTCTACAAGGCAGACTGTTTTACCAAGTCTGGCGCCTTTGAGTGCAGCAACATAACCTGCAGGTCCACTACCTAATACAACAATATCAAATTCCTGCATAAGATTGATGCTTTTGTCCCCCCTATATCGGGTATGTTTTTAAAACTAAAACCTATTAATCTATATAGAAGTTATTTAATCTTCTATTATGATAGCTTGTGTCGGACATGAGTCGGCAGCTTCTTTGCAGTTACTTTCATTACAAGCTTCCAAATTGATTACATGTGCTTTTTCGTCTTCCTGTATCTGGAAAACATCCGGACATAAAGATTCACATACTCCACATCCTGTACAGGTTTCCTTATCTATTCCTATACGCATCTTTCCTCCCTATTTTGTCTAAACTTAATTGCATTTAGCATTAAGAATTATAAGTGTCAAGTTTTATTTATATACCTCTTTTCTTATTTTTTCAACACGGGTGGCTTTACCAGAAAAGTCAACATTGCTATTACCAAACAGAGAATTCCTACAACAACAAATATTAACGAGTAATTATTATTTGTTGACTGCAAAACTTTTGGCGCAAAAAGATTGCTAAGTAATCCACCGAATCCATAAGCAGTAAATACAAAACCGTAATTTACGCCTGAATTTTTTGTTCCGTAATAGTCCGCAGTAATTGCAGGGAAAATAGCTAAGTAACCACCAAAACATAAACCAACCAATGAAATACCAATCCAGAAGTAAGCAGGAAATACCGGAATGATATTTAATAAAAGTATTGTTATCCCACAAATAATGAATATTAAAAATAGGGCTTTAATTCTTCCGATAGAATCCGAAATTTTTCCCCAGAATATTCTACCGAAGGCATTAAATATTCCAAGTACCATTACTCCAACCGTAGCAAGACTTACTGAAAGTTTTCCTATGTCCTGACCAATTGGTGACGCTTGCCCTATAATCATTAATCCTGCCGCGCAACCTATGAAATACATTATCCAGATAAGATAAAATTCTTTTGTTTTTAACATTTCCTGGAAAGAAAAATCGTGTTTTGTCACACTGGTTTTTGCGGACGGTTTGAATCCTTCCGGCAACCAACCTGCAGGCGGGTTCTTTAAAAACTGAGCCCCGATAATAATAACTATAAGAAAAATTATGCCAAGTGTAATAAATGTAGAACCAACTCCTTTGGATGCAATAAGAGATTTGGCAATAGGCGCAAAGATAAGAGATGCTGCACCAAAACCAAATACCGATAATCCGGTAATTAATCCTCTCATATCGGGAAACCATTTTACACCGGTAGCAATGGGACATCCATAAGCCAATCCAACACCAATTCCACCAATTACTCCATAAGAAATGGCAATACCAACGATGGTTTTCGATAAACCTGCTAAAACAAGACCAATAGCTAATAAAATACCTCCGGTTGTAGCAACGACTTTCGGTCCTTTTTTATCCAGCCATCTTCCGCCAACGATTGTAGAAAGCGCAAAAAATACAAGCACTAATGCAAATGGCAAACTTGCCTGTGTTAAAGAAAAATTAAATGGTTCCGCCTGTAACGGTTTGCGGAATACACTCCATGTGTATATTGCCCCAAGACACATTTGAATTAAAATCCCTCCTACAACTACCGACCAGCGATTCGTTTTTTTATCGCTATTCATCTTTCTCCTCCCTTACCAAAGTTGTCCCCGCTGTGACGGGTTTTCTTACACTGACAAAAACTTTAAAATAATTATCCTGAAATTATACTTTAAATGTTATCTGTCAAGGAATAATTCCAACTAATTTAACCAAACAAATTGTTAACAACTTCGTATTAAGGCGGTTTGGCACGAAACAAAGAAATTTCGCAAAATTCATTGACAATTAATGTATAAGATTTTATACAAAGATATAATAACGATTCAAAACCTATATTTGTTTGCAAAAAAATAAAAGGGGTTTTGCAAAATGAGGATTAAAAAAATGTAAAACAGGGTAGGCAAGGCTTTTATGCCTTGCCTGATATAGTAAAAAATTGGTTTGATAGGGCATAAAAGCCCTATCTACCCGACTAAATATTATGGAATAAAGTGATGGAAAACGAAAATATGCAAGATTGCAGGACCTTGTTTTGCGGAATGTTAGAAATTTTGCATAAGGTTTAAGGGGGTAATATGTTAAATTTATTAATATTTTCGATGGTGCTAAGGTTGTCTCCACAGCTTGAAGCTAAACTTGATTCGTCAAGTTTTGTTATAGTGCCGAGCAGTGAAAGAAATATTTACGATATTTATGAACATTGCAAAAAAGCCAATCAACCCGTTGTTGTTACTACTGACCTTATATTCCATACTACACATTTAGCTTACGATTACTCTTTAAGAACAGCAGAAATAATATCTTTGTTGCCGAAACTCGATACTCTTACCCTTGGAATGTTAAATGCTAATCTCAATCAATTTAAACAGGCAAAAAACGAGATAATGAAATCGGCTCTCAGCGATAATATAGCATTCTTTGGAGTAGCCGCAAACTTATTGGAATTGGAATTACCCGATAATATTCCGGATGAAGTAAAAGAAAAAATAAATAGCGAATTGAAATTAATCAAAGAACATAAAGGTATAAGGGAATCTTCAATCTTTGGCTATAAAGAAGATTATACCCAATATATCCCGCGGGGACATTATACAAGAAATTATAAATTTGAAAGTTATTTC
>JAQTXJ010000056.1:0-9397 GCA_028688815.1 bacterium
ATATATCCTGCAGCCCTGCTTCCCACAAGCAGCGCGACAGAGTCATTCCCCAGTTTCTTATGAAAATCCAACGCTTGCTCTAAAAACTTATGTTCAGATTTTTTAATCAAATCACAATTAAAAGCATTCATATTTATCCCGATAATTCCTATTACTTACGACACATTTACTGTTGAAACACTAAAAGTCAAGCAAAAAATCCTTCGTTGTTTAATCAGTAAAAAATACTCTTTCGCTTACATTTCTTTACATTTATCACCTATTTGCGTTTATTCGCGCTCATTCGCGGATAAATTATTTGTTCCCTTTTTCTGTTCTTTGTTTATTAGTTTATCCGAATAACGATTATACTATTTACTGGTACACGATACTATTAACGGTTTTTCTTCTTAGAATGTCCCTTTACGATGAACTTCGTTACGACGGTTGTCGTAATTAAAAAATATTGAAAACTAAAGTAGCTTTTAGGAGTTACTATTCGTTTAATCCTGTCCCAATCTTTTTGTATTTTGTCTTACCTTTAAATCCGGGGGATACTTATTTATTTACTATAGTATAGGCAACGGGTAAAAACTTTTCTGCCGATTTAATCAAAGCTTCCGCGCCTTCCTTGGAAAAATCAGCATGATAGTCTGCTCCTTCTCTCATCCTCTTGCCTAATTGAATATCCTCAATAACTTTGTGTTCAATAAGCCCTTTATCTAAATAAAAAGCTTTTAATGCAGAGATTAAACAAAAATGATTCTTTTCCCGATAACCTAGTTTATATACTAAACTCCTTGCACAATGAAACATCGTATAATATGCTTGAATAGTAGCCCACTTGTAATTTTCGGTTTTCACTGATTCTTTTGCACTTCTCAGGTCGTCTTCCGCTTCCTTGAGTTCACGGGCTACAAATGTCTTAGCCTGTGGGAACTCAACAAGCCTATTCTTTTCAAAACATTCCTTAAGACTATTATCCATAATATACTATTCCCCTGTGTACTTCATCGTAAAAAACAGGCTCTTTTTCTTTTAAAATAAGGTACTTTGCTTTTGTTTTTATAACCAGTTGAACCTTCTCTTCAAGTTTATGTTTTTCTAAAACCCGTTGAATTTCTCCGGCAGGTCGGTCTGAAACGACTAAAATATCTATATCGCTGTCTTCCCTGTCAGAGCCATCAACTACACTCCCATATATAATAATCTTATCAACCACACTCTTTAAGTCTTCAAGTAGAGGAAAGAATTTTAGTATATTCAGGAAAACCTTGAAATATCTAACCAGTGGATGCTTAAAATTAAGAGTATTGTATGTCTGCTTTCCCTCCGGGTATCTTTCTATAAATCCATTCTTTGCTAAGTCTTTAAGAACATTATTAACGGAAGATAAGCTGACATTTTTAATTGCTTTTGCAAGCTCACGGTCATAAAATCTACTTGTAGGATGCTCACAAAGAAATCGCAAAACCTTTTGATGAGCAGTAGAGATAAATATATTTTTCATTTTTTCCCTGTCTGTCGTTAGACAGAAGTTCTTATGTCTAAACAATCTAACGTATGTCTATTTTATTAGACATACGTCTATTTTATTGAACGATATTTGTTCTTGCTTTGTTTTGTCCTGCGTTTGTGAGATTCCGCAGTATTCTTCTTTATATACTAATTAAAAATTTTGTCAAGTTTTTCGGCTTTAGTGGTTATTAAATACATGGTCGTCAGAATTATCAGGAAATTTTATGCTCTACCTAACAACAAAATCAATATCCAGCGCGGATATTTTCTCCGCATTTCTTCTCTTCCCTGCGTAAATCCCAGTCTGTTGATCCAAATTATGTTTGTTTTTTTTAACGTGCAAACAATCAAACTGTTTATTTTATCCTGTTTATCTGCGTCCAAAAATTCTTTCCGTTACAGTTCTATTTTCGTTTTATCTGCGGAAGTCGGCGTTTATCTGCGGTTAAAATTATCTGTTATTTCTTTTGCGTTAGAACTTTTAATTTGACTAATTTGATTTTCCTATTAAATGTATTTCAACAAAAGGAGGACAAATGCAATTAGATGATATAAAAATTTCAGAAGCAATTATAGAAAGATATATGAAAAAGTTGATTGCCTCGCTTGACGTAGATGTTGCTATCGCAGGCGCAGGCCCTTCCGGACTTACTGCTGCCTTTTATCTTGCCAAAAAACATAAAAAAGTAGCGCTTTTTGAACGTCATCTTTCGGTCGGCGGTGGAATGTGGGGCGGTGGTATGATGTTTAACGAAATTGTAGTCCAGGAAGAAGGCAGAAAAATACTGCAAGAATTTGATGTTGAGACAAAAAAATGGAAACAGGGCTATTATACTGCAAGTTCCGTAGAAACTGTGAGCAGTTTGACACGCGCGGCAGTAAAAGCAGGAACACAAATATTTAATCTGATATCCGTAGAAGATGTTATGTTGCAAAAAGGTAGAGTTACAGGGCTTGTACTAAACTGGAGTGCGACACAAATTGCTAATTTACACGTAGACCCTTTAACTATAAGGTCAAAATACGTAATTGAGGCAACCGGGCATCCGACAGAGGTTTTAAAGGTTATAGAGAGAAAAGCGGGGAAAAAACTGTCAACTCCTTCCGGTGGGATAGAAGGAGAACGCTCAATGTGGGCGGAAGTTGGAGAAAAGTCTCTTATTAAGAATACGAAAGAAGTATTCCCGGGAGTATGGGTAGCAGGTATGGCGGCAAATGCAGCTTACGGCTCACCGCGGATGGGTCCTATATTCGGAGGAATGCTGTTATCCGGAAAATATTGCGCAGAGCAAATACTCAAGAAATTGAAATAGTTCCCTGCTTCATTTCATTAACACTAGTTTTTGAGTTGATTTAAATGTCCCTGCTGTCAGCTTCACAAAATAGATCCCTGCTTTTAGTCCTTTTGCGTTGAGGATTGTGGTATAAGTGCCAGCAGGTTTCTCTCCATCCATCAATGTCTTCACGCAACTCCCCGAAATATCATATACATTCAACGATACTTTGCTTTTCGCCGGTAACTCGTAACTAATTGCCGTTGATGTCCCAAATAAGTTCGGTTTTGCAGTTACTGAACACTGATCACTGACTACTGGTGTCTGTTCTTCCACCCCCGTAAGCCTTAGTGCTGCACTATTTTGATAATTTAGATTCCCGCTGCTGTCTACCAACCAGACAAACAAAGAATCTTCTTGATTTGTGCTAATCGTATCCGGCGGGTAATGTAATATCCCGCTTTTATCGAAATCGGAAACAGGCGCTGTCCCCAACTTATAATAATACTCTGAAATCCCGGATGAGTCTGTCGGGTTTGTCCAGTTTACTACAAACACGGAATCATTGGCTTTTGCTCCGGTAGCCGTCAAGCTAAGAGGCGGAAGAGGCGCAGTCGTATCATTAAATGTAGTACCAAGAAACGGCTGGTAAAAAACTATGCCGTAATACGAATCATCATAATGGTCAATTATTTTTGCGTTAATTGTATCTATATCCGTAGTGTTCCAATAGTTATATCTTGCGTCTACATTATTGGTATCACTGTCAAACAAAGCAAAAATACCGGGATAAATATTATTTGTCCGTACTAAAGTATTACTACCACTGCTGGAAATAATAGCGCCGGAAGCAGAATTATTATCGGTTATCGTGTTGTATTTTATTTTAACCTCGCCTCCGCAATTAATTATACTGCCGGAGGCGCCCGTATTATTGGAAATAGTGTTATGGGTTATTATGGCATTGCCGTAAGCGCCGTGATTTGAGATAGCTCCGGCTTCGGCAGAAGAATTATTGGAAATAATATTGCCTATTATTATGGCTGAGCAATTTTGATTCATAATTCCGCCGCCATCCCCGGAATCGGCCGAGTTATTGGAAATATTGTTGTTAAATATACTGACTGTCCCGCCCCAACTACAGATGCCTCCGCCGTGACCACCGCTGGGAGCCCAGTTATAGGTGATAGTGTTGTCCGATATCAGGGCTGCGCCCTCATTATAAATACCGGCGCCGCTTCCCCTATTATGATAAATAATGTTATTTGTTATTGTAGCCGTATTGACGTTGCAGATGGCTCCGCCGACGTTGCAAGAGGAATTATCGGAAAAAGTGTTATTGGTTATTATGACCGAACCAATAGGATTATATATACCTCCGCCGGAGTTATTGGAAACATTGCAATAACCGATATAAAGGTCGCTTTCATTGTAAATAGCCGCATGGTCAGGACCTGCATATTCAATCCTGCAGTATTTTAAACTGCATATTGATGTCGGGACAACTCTCAGAAAAAGCCATCCTCCGGTCCCGTTTTTTGTTATTATGATGGAGTCTGCGTTTGTCCCGATTGCGCTTAAAGTTCCGTATACTTCTATATTTTTTGCCGAATCAAGTCTTATTTCAACTCCGGGTTGGATATCAAGTCTTACGCCGGCATCTATACCTATATTATCGGTCACAATATATGGACTGCCTGCATTATCCCATACTGTATTAGTGCTGATACTCCCGCTTACGTTAGTGGCATTTGCGATTGAAGAACTCCCTGCAATCAAAATAAATATAAATAATCTTTTCATTTTTCCCCTTATTACAATGTTAGACTTTTATAATTTAGTTATTCTTAAAACCTATCTTTGTCAACCTTAAAAAACAAAAGCCCTTCTGGTTTTAGCAGAAAGGCTTCTTAATCTGATTTTTAATTTTTTATTTTAATGTTATAATTTTCTTTGTTTCTTTATACCTACCCGCCGAGAGACTTATAAAATAGATGCCTTTTTTTAACTCGTCTGTCGTAAGGTTTATCTTATAACTTCCTGCTTTCTGCATTCCATCCACAAGCTTTTTCACTTCTCTCCCCGAAATATCGTAAACCGTTAATCGTATGTTAGTATAGTTGTTAGTAGTAGATTTGTTCCCCGAATAACTAATAACCGAGTAACTAATAACGGTGTTCCCAACAAACGGATTAGGGTATGCTTTTAATTCCGCATCCCGCAATACGCAATCCGAATTTGCCTGCTCTTCCACTCCTGTAGTATTATATACTGCAAGACCACCAACAGTACCAATCCAGACATTACTGCCTTCTATTGCAAGAGCAAGGATACGGTTATCAGGCAAAGCAGAATTTAAAGTGTCATACACAGTCCAGCTTGTGCCGTCAAACTTTGCAAGTCCACTCCCCCAAGTGCCAATCCATATATTACTCCCTTCTATTGCAAGAGCATGGATATCGTTACCAGGCAAAGCGGAATTTGAGGTGTTGAACACAGTCCAACTTGTGCCGTCAAACTTCGCGAGACCCCAAGTACCAATCCATATATTAAGCCCTTCTATTGCAAGCGCATTGACACAATTACCAGGCAAAGCGGAATTTGAGGTGTTGAACACAGTCCAAGTAGTATCGTTAAACTTCACAAGCCCCTTATCTTTAGTGCCAATCCAGACATTACTTCCTCCTATTGCAAGAGTGAGGACAACGCCATCCGGCAATCCGGAATTGTAGTAGCTAAACACAGTCCAGTTATTGCCGTCAAACTTCGCGAGACCAGCACCATAAGTACCAATCCATTTATTACTTCCTTCTATTGCAAGGGCATAGGCACAATCAAGAGGCAATCCAGAATTTGAGGTGTTATAAACAGTCCAGCTTGTGTCATTAAACTTTGCAAGACCACCACCGGAAGTACCAATCCATTTATTACTTCCTTCTAATGCAAGAGAACGAACATAGTTATTCGGTAAACCAGAGTTTAAGGTGTCATACACAGTCCAACTTGTGCCGTCAAACTTCGCAAGACCACTACCATCATAAATATCCCCAGTGCCAATCCATATATTACTTCCTTCTATTACAAGAGCCTCAATACGGTTGCATGGCAAAGCGGAATTTGAGGTGTCATACACAGTCCAACCGGGATATTGAGCAAAACAATTACAAGCAATTACGGTAAAAACAAAAAATAAAATATATTTTCTCATAGTTTCTACTCCTCGATTTTTATCGTATAACTGTAATTTTCTTTGTTTCACTGTAACTTCCCGCATCCAGCCTCACAAAATATATCCCTGTTTTCAATTCTTTTGCATCTAAATTTACAGTATAACTCCCCGCTTCTTTTTCTCCATCCACTAATGTCTTTACTGTTCTTCCCGAAATATCGTGAATAGTTAATCGTATGTTAGTATAGTTGTTAGTAGTAGATTTGTTCCCCGAATAACTAATAACCGAATAACTAATAACGGTGTTCCCAACAAACGGATTTGGATATGCTTTCAATTCCGCAATCCGCATTCCAAAATCCGAAATCAATGGTTCTTCCACCCCTGTCGTCGTATTTTTAAGTATTACTAAACCATTATTATAATCCGCAATGGCAATATCCGGCTTATTATCGTCATTTATATCCCCGATAGCCAACCCTTCCGGTTTATAATGTGAAGCATAAGGAATCACAACGTTTATATACGACCTCAAATTATTTGAGTCGTTTTGTAAATAAATGCTTAACGTATTCCACCCGCCATTGGCTACTATTACGTCATTTAAACTGTCATTATCCAAATCCGCAATTTCCACAGGCTCAGGACAATCGTGACAAGCATAACTTATCGCTGGATTCTTTAAAACACCTGCCGAATCCTGCAGCCAGACTGCAATATTGCTTGTCGGACTGTTCCCGCCATAACTAGCTACAACGTCTTTTTTCCCGTCGTTATTAATGTCTTTTACCGCTATACCGTGAGTGTTCTCATCTCCCCCTAAATCATAAGATACGGGTGATTTCAGGCTTCCAGTTGAATCCTGTGCAAATACCTCAAAGTTGTCGTTGGTTGACGACCCTCTCATAAATACAACGTCTTCTAACCCGTCACCCGTGACGTCACCTATGTCTATTTCGTCGTATCCTGCGTTGGCAGTATGATATGCTACGCTTGAATCAAAAATCCCCGAAGGCCTTTGTATGAAAATTCTTATGGAGTCTTCGTTCCAGTGGCAAACGGCGATATCCAATAAAGTATCATTATTCAAATCTCCGATTTTTACTCCGTTAACTTTTGTCCCCGAATAATATGAAACCATAGGACAAATTCCGGAACTGTTCTGGAAAAAGATTCCTACGGAATCGTCATAACCGATTACTATATCCTGCAAACCGTCGGCATTAAGGTCTCCTATGTCCATAGAAGTAATGTCCCCACCGTCGTATTTAACCGGCGATTTAAGGTTTCCCGCTGAGTCCTGTATAAACACAAAAACCTTATAATCATTCAGAGAATCAAAATAAAAAGACGTTCCCAGCACTACGTCATTCAACCCGTCATTATTAATGTCTCCGATTGCCACGACTTCAGGCGATGAACCAACGCTGTGAGCGGTGTACGAAGCAAAATTCAATGCCGAATATGCGGGAAGCGTAAGTATTTGAAGCATCCCGAACATAAGTATATATTTACATTTCATAAATCCCCCTTTTTTATAAAGTTATTTTACCTGATATGTATAAATTACTAAGCTCTTCCTCTAGACTTGTCAAATAAAATTAACTGTTTATCCGGCTGGCTTGGCTTTTTGTTATCTGCGAGGAGCTATATTAAAATCTTTTTTAATTTGTTTGTTTGTTTCTCTATACTCAAGTACTCTTTCTGTTCTTTGGCTGTTACTCTTCTAATTTCTGTTATCTTTTATCCTGACTATCTGCGTTCAATCCCTGCCCGCCGTAAGGAGGGTGCGTCCAAAACTCTGTACACTCTGTGGTTTGATTTTTCGTGCCTTTTATGTTCCCTTGTTTTTCGTGGCAAATCTTTTCTGTTCTCTTTTTTAATCTGTGGTTAGTTGGAGTTACCGATGTAAGCAGGATTATAGCAGACTCTTGTCCCGATTTATCGGGACTTAGAGATCGCTTAGAAACTCTTTGGCAATGCCATTAGAGTTTCTTGTCCTGCTATGCTGGGTATCCAGCTATGTTGTAGCTGGGAATCCCATTCCTTGTTCATCATCTCATCAACACTAATTTCCTCGTTTCCCTATATCCCCCTGCGTTTAACTTGAGAAAGTAAATCCCATTTGTCAATCCTTTCGAATCCAAATTAACACTATAACTCCCCGCTTCTTTTCCCTCATCCACTAACGTCTTCACGCAACTCCCCGTTATATCGTATATATTCAAAGAAACCTTACTTGTAGCAGGTATTGAATAACTAATAACGGTGTTTCCAACAAACGGATTTCCCCCTATTTCTATTTTTGATTTTTGATTTTTGCTATTTGATTTCTCTTCAATCCCCTCTCCCGGCCCTATTGCATAAAGCGTCTTGTTTTGCGACCCTATATATATAGTCCCATCCGGACCTATTACGGGTGAAGACTCTACAAAGTTCCCTGTTTGATAAGTCCATTTGACTGAACCATCCGGATTTATTGCATGAAGTTTGTAATCATGCGACCCGATATATATTGTCCCGTCCGAACCTATTGCCGATGATGAACCCCATATACTGTTTCCCGTCGTATAAGACCATTTAAGTGAACCATCCTGATTGAGTGCATAAAGCCTGCCGTCTCCCGACCCGATATATATTGTCCCGTCTAAAGCTATTGAAGGTGAAGAAACTATCCACGCCCCTGTTGTATATGACCATTTAAGTGAACCGGTAGAATCAAACGCATAAATCCTGGAATCACGCGATGGAATATATATTGTCCCGTCCGAACCTATTGAAGCGGAAGACATTACAATATCTTCCGTTGTATACGACCACTTGAGCGAACCGCCTGAAGTAAGCGCATAAACCTTGTAGTCGGAAGAACCGAAATATATGTTTCCGTTTGCATCTATTGCAGGAGAAGACAGTATAGACCCTCCCGTTGTATAATACCATTGGAGAGTCCCATTCGAATTAAGCGCATAAAAATTCTTATCTCCTGACCCGAAATATATTGTCCCGTCTAAACCTATTGTAGGAGAAGTCTGTATCCAGTATCCTACTCCGTATGACCATTTAACTGAACCGGTTGGATTTAGAGCATAAAACGTATCACTATTTGCTCCTATATATATAGTTCCGTCCGCTCCGATTGCGGGAGAAGACCCCATAAAACCGCCTTCTGCCTTATATGACCATTTAAGTGAAGCATCCGCAGTTAGCGCGCAAAGATAACCGTCAGAAGCCTGAAAATATATAGTCGTGTCCGAACCTATTACCGGCGAACATTGCGCATTGTTTATCGTATATGACCATTTAAGCGTTTTGGTTGACGGTCCCTTGTACGGGCTTCTTCCCGTATGTGCCAAATCGTGTTGGAACATAGGCCACGGGATGGTTATTGCTTGTATATTCCCGATTAATAAAACAATACCTGCTATTACAAATAACGCCCTCTTCATCTTTTCCCCCT
>JAQTXJ010000056.1:9497-16073 GCA_028688815.1 bacterium
GGGCTTCTTCCCGTATGTGCCAAATCGTGTTGGAACATAGGCCACGGGATGGTTATTGCTTGTATATTCCCGATTAATAAAACAATACCTGCTATTACAAATAACGCCCTCTTCATCTTTTCCCCCTTATATTATCTGAAAAGATAGGACAGGTCACACATTAACCTCCCTATCCCTATTTTATTAAATGATATGTTTATTGTAAAAATAATAAAAGTCAACTCTAAAATTTAGAAAGCTGTTTTCCTACCTGCCGTTCCAAATTTTTTGTCCGTTTCACTTCTAATAAAAAACCCTTTTCCGTAAAACTGAAAAGGGTTTCTTATGTAAAAATCTATTCGACAATTACTTCTTATTTTTCTTTCTTAGTTGTTTGTTGTGATCAGAAAGATCTTTGATTGCTTTAGAAGCGGCTTCGTGATCCTTTTCCCATTGTGCTTCTTTTGTAGTTCTATTGGTGAATGTACGATGTGTTTCTTGGCTGCCGGCATGAACAGGCGTGGAACATAAATTATCAGAAGCGTTTACATATTCTTTTGCCGAACGCTCTTCTTTTTCTGCCGCTTTGAAAGCTCTTTCTACTTCTTTAACATTTGGATTACTGGGATATCTTGGTTTAATATATGTTTTTTCTTCAGACTTTGGACCGATATATGTTTTTTTTTCTTCAAGCCCCGGAATTTTTGGGTCTTTTTTGTTCGCCATTTTCTCCTCCCTTTAACTACTTAAAACTATAAAATAATTGTATTGTAATATAGATGACAAAGTAAAATAATTTTAATAAAAAGTCAAACTTTTTTTATTATACAAAACATAAAAAGTAAACAAGCGTATGGTGATTTTACTAAATATCTAAACTCTTTAAACTTTCTGTTTTCTGCGTTAATCTTGGTCTGTTTGATCTCAATTATTTCTGTTCTTTTCTTCGCTTTAAGGCTTTTGGTTTTTATGTTTATCCTGTCCATCTGCGAAAATCCCTGCCTGCCGGTAGACAGGTGCGTGCTAAAATTTTTGTGCTTTGTTTTTCGTGCCTTAGTGCTTTAGTGGCGAATTAGTAGGTGTTTATTTTTTTTAACTATCTAAATTGTCTAAACTATCTATACTTTCTGTTTTCCGTTGCCCTACCAAATTCCCCTCATTAATCCGTATTTTTCATCCCGAATAAAATCCTGTCTTTGCATTTCCTGTTGTTTTTGTCGTAATATTTCTTTACCCATCCGTCAGTGTTGTCAAGACATAACGGGTTTGATTTGGTTGCTTTCTTCATGGCATACCTGAAACTGTAATGGTCGAAAAGTCTTACGGCCTCTATTGCATAAGCTACCGCAATGTTTTTGTCATAGATAGCCAGGAGATTATCCCCGTTAGATTCTTCTCCTCCGGACGATAAGTTTGACGAACCTGTAAATACCACCGGAGCGGACGAATTAAAATCAATTACTATGAATTTATCATGGACAACCTGTCCCATCCCGCCTGAAAATTCGGCTCGAAACGGATAGGGTACTTTATCTTTTAGATAACTGAAAGGAACCGTATCTTCTTTATTATATTTATCTATTTTATAATCTCCCGCCTCATCATCCGCTGCTTTTCCTATAGACTGGGTGACTCCATAATGGAAAATATTTTTGGGTATTTTCTTTAATATTTGTAAAGGCGTTCCACTGCCACTCATTTCCATAACGGAAAATAAAACCGAATTGTCAGCTCCTTTTAACTCTGCCGTTACTTTTTTTAATGAAATATCGGATGTCTTGTGCGGGGAAAGACAAAGAGAAAAAACCGGTAACCCTTCTCCTTTATAATCAGCCCATTCTTGCGTAATTGCATCTTTGTTGATTTCCATGCCGGTCCCGCCATCTTTCATAAAACCATAAGCAAGGTCAAAATAATCATTGTATTTTGAAGCAACTTCTGAATCCGATATTACCATACAATTATTTGCCTGTACGTATAAACCCCTTATAGAGAAATTAGCAGAACCACAAAACACTTTCACAGGTTTCCCTTTAATTAATTTAATTAAAATTTTATTGTGCTGGAATCTGGAAAAATGTCCCCTTACAACCTTTCCACCGGTAGACGTTTTCAGTGTTTTAAATACCTTGTCCTCCGGTTTATCATTGCCGGCAGTATGATGAAGAGGAGCATCGTCAAGCACTACGCTTAAGTTCTTACCGAAAGATTTGAGCCTTTCGATAAAATCAGGATGGTCGCAATCATATATCAAAGCTTTAATCTCTGCAGAATCACTCGCACAGTCTTTCAGAAAATCAAAAAGCATTTTGTGAACTTTCCCTCCAAGCCATTCGTATTGGGCTTCAAAGGGTTTTGTATCGTAATCAATTGTTTTTGTACCTTTAGGTCGTATGTCTTTATTGTTGAATTTATTAGCATAAGCTTGCGATGAAAGATAACCTCTTGTGAAGCCGTAATCAAACTTTGCAGGATGATTGTTAAATAATTCAAATGAAACCCGAACCGAAGGCCCGCTGGTAAGTTTAGTTTTATTAGTCCCTGAACCGAAATACATCGGGATGATTTCGTAAGTATAAGTCCCGGACAATACTTTAGATGGCACATGCAGCCACCTGAAATACTGGAAAGGCGCTATGCTGCTGTCAAACCATTGTCTTTCTTCAGGTTTTGTATTTGAATTGTACCCCTTAAAATTACTTTCTGCAAAAGTAATTCTGTTTTTCAGATAATGTGCCTGTCCTGAAGGCAAATGACATTTTATGGCAAATCCGGCAAGACCTTTGGTTAAATTCTTTTCCAGATTAAAAGCAAGCATTACCATTTCAATGCCTATGTAGGCATTTACCGTAAGTCCGTTTTTTTCGGCGGATACAATACTCGTTATAGAAGTTTCTTTGTTCTTCTTTATGGTATTTAAGTTAAGTTTTTTACCCATAATGTCCTCCCGTATTAAACATTTTAAAAATATTATAAACTTTTACATTAACACTTTATTTTCACTATGCAAGGAAAAAACATTGCCAAAAATTTATAATTTCAGATATAAAAAAAGTTTTGAAGAGTAGTAAAATATATACTCTTGAAAATTTAGGAAAACTTGTATAAGTTTTTTCATAGCTTAAATGCAATCTTTATATTAAAGAAATGTTTTATTGCATATAAAAAATATTTGACTTTATAAACTTTTTTGATATAACAACTATTTATTAACTTAATAAATAAAATTTATACAAAATAGGGGGGGGGATGGCAAAGGAAAAACAATACATTAAACCAAAACAAGAGTGTTTTATTGCTCCCAGATATCCCGAAAGAAAAGGTGCCCCTGAAGTAGCAAAAGCATGGAAAGCCAATGAAAAATTGATAGATGCTACGGAAAACCTTAAAAAAGCAGCTTTTTGGGCTGATGAACCAAAACTTATGGAAAGGTCAGACCCTGATGCAAAATTAAGACAACTTGATGATTTGACCAAAGCCCAGAAAGCCTATGATAAGGCAATAAAAGAAGCTGATAAAGCAAATAAAGCTCTTTCAAATAGAGTAGATAAGATTAGAGAAGAAACAAAAAAGCCTGCGAATAAAAAATAAATTCTCGTTTAATATTTAATATGGAATTCCGACAAAGATTAAGCCTGACCATTATTACTATATTGCTTGGCGGAGTCGCTCTATGGACATGGCAAAAAAAATATTGGGAATATCAACTTTCTAAAGAGAGACAGGATTGGCAGCTTAGGGAATGTTATTCAAGAAAAGAATCTCAAAGGGAAGAGATGGAAAAATTACTACTGGAAATGAATAAAGGTGCGGAAGAATTCCTTACGGCTGCAACACTTGCCGCTTCAACAATCCAGTGGAGAAATGAATACTATAAAAAAGGAACTCCTAACCTTACGCTATTGAATCAGAATGTAGATAAATATGCGGAAAAATTCAATGAAATAGAACGGGACTGGTTAGTCAATTCCAGGGTTATGGCAGGAAAAATACGTTTATATTTTGATGATAAAGATGGGAACTTTGAAAAAGCGTGGATAGATATTGTAGAGCAAAGCGGAAATATGTGTTCCCTGTTTCATTCGCCAAATACAACTTTTAATGATGTATTAAGTACTGTTGATGACCTCAGGAATAAGAAAAATAACCTTCTGGAATTGTTAGAATTGGAAATAGACCGATTTGTACTCGAAAAACTCGAAACTAAATAGTATTCAATTTTATATCTATTCCAACCGGGCAATGGTCTGAAGCTTTTGGCTTGTCTTGTCCTATCCCTGCGTATTGGTTGTAATTCCCGGCCCTTAAGGGTTGCCCCTTGCGAATTATAATAGGCTTTGAATCAATATTGGAATCGGCAATTGCTTTTGATAATAATATGTAATCCAATTGATTGTATTCTTTTGTCCCTTTATAAAAGTGAGTCCATCTCTCATTTGCAGGTAACCTCATCACGGCGTCGCTCAGCCACTCCTGTTTTAAAAGAGGCGCTAACCCCGGAGAAGCATTATCTCCATCCCTATAGTCGTTGAAATCCCCGAGCACGACAAACGCTTTTTTATTAATGTTTTTATCAAACCGTGCATTAATGATTTTAACAACCGTTTCCGTCTGCAGTTTGCGCTTTTCCATTGTCGCTTCCCTGCCGCCCAGCATTGATTTGAAATGATTAATATATAAAGTAAATGTTTTTTCTCCCGGTAAAAACACGTCTACTTCAAGGCAATCCCTTGAGAAAATCAGTGATTTGCTGTCAGGACGCCGACAATGTTGATGAGAACGGATATGAACAATAGGATACCTTGATAATACCGCAATATTAATAAAACGCGGGTCATTGCCTGAAATAAGAGCAAAATAAGAATATCCCAGCTCTTTAAGATACCCGTTGTTAAACCTTTTGAGTATGTTTAAATTTTCTACCTCTTGTAGAGCAAGAACGTCTGCATCAAGATCACGTATTGCATTTGCCGTGAACCGACGTTCCTCGGGATTCGTTACTTCAAAAGCGGTTTCATTAATTGTCCAGCCATTTGACAAATAGGTGTCCTCTTTTTTCCCTTCGTTTGCTTTGAATTTGAACCTTGCAAAAAGATTTTCTACGTTAAATGTTCCTATTCGAATTTTTGTTGGTTCCGACATTTTTGTCTCTTTAATCTATGATTTAAGCTTCTACCGAAACGCTATGCCATTGTGCTTTTCCACTTTTATCAACTATGCCGACAGTATATTGACCGGCAGCCAAATTTATTTTTTCCTTGGCATTAAAAGATGGTAAAACTGCTATCTTAAACTTGTTTCCTTCTTCAGAAGAGTTTTCTACTAACTTGCTTTTTGGATATATGTAAATACATCCCGGTTTTGGCGTTTTTAACAGATATCCGTCGTAAATAGTCTTGTATTTTGCGCCTCCGTTAAAAAAACTTCCCGACATTTGGACGACTATTTCTCCTTTGCCGGCAGTTACTTGAGAAGTATGTATATCGTATGCCCACTGTGACCATGCCATATTGTGATGACGATAAATAATTTTAATAAAAAGTCAAACGTTTTTTATTGATTTGAAAAATAAAAATTTTTTAATTTCTTTCATCTGTATCCGGTCCGTTTTGAGGAGAATCTCTCTGTTTTATTTTCTCTGTGCTGACTATCTGTTGTTACTAGGAGTTACTATTCGTTTAATCCTGTTAAGAAGCTCTTGGATGAAGTCCTTAGAGATACTTATCTATCTTAACTGGACAATAAGTTACCATCTGTTACAATTATTACTACCTGTTACTTTTATTGCAGTTCTTACTGTTTTCGTTTTATCCTGTTTATCCTGTACATCTGCGTCCAAAAACTTTTCATTTTCTGCTTTTATTCTGTTGTTTCCCAGTTGTTATTTTTTAATCGTGTGCTAATCGTGTGTAATCTCGTAGTTTTAATTTCGTTTTTTGTTATTCGTGCTCATTCGTGTCCATTCGCGGATGAAATTCTTTCTGTTGTCTGTTTTTTCTGTATGCTGTCTTTTTATTTTAATCCCCTGTTTCACTAATGATAGACGAAACCCTGACTTCCCACTTTTTATCATCCCCGGAGAAGAAGAACAACAGTTTCTCTACTTTTAATTTCGCTGCCAAATCGTTTGTTAATCTGATTTCTAAATAATCACGCGGTATACAATCACGTTCATCTCCGAATAATTTCAATGCTTGTGTAAAATATTTATCTTTTTCTCCCCAGTTATCGGCACCTTTTTCGTACATCTTGTTGGTTGCCATATCATAGAAATATATTGCGCACAGACATCTTATCTTGATGCTACAGTTTGGAAAACACGTTGTATCTTCGGCAATTATCATAAATAATTTTTTCTTAAACCACCCTGTTTCTCCAAGAAGCTGTCTTAGCTCTAAAGGTAATTTTATGAAAAGTTCATTTTCAATCAGACAAGCCGTCAAATATGTCTCCGTTTTTTCTTTCTCTTTTTCGTTGCTTTCTTTTACGCATCCCGACGAAATAAACATTGTCAAAAACATTAATAACATAATAATAAATACGTTTTTATAATCTCTATCCATTTTACTCTATCTCAACCATCCTATCTAATGATAT
>JAQTXJ010000057.1 GCA_028688815.1 bacterium
TAATATTTCTGATAAAGTTTTACTTTGGAAAAGAATATGCAAAAGCAAAAATAGAAAACATTGATGTACTTCTGAAAAAACTAAAAGAAGAATACAAAATAACCGATAGTCATTTACTCAAGAAAAGCTTAATCGTTTTAGGAATCGTGATTCTTATGTTTATAACTCATGGATTCCTGCATATGGAAGTTAGTATTGCCGCTTTGGTCGGTGCATCACTTCTGCTTATGATAAGTAAAGTAAATATTGTTGAAGTGCTGGAAAAAGAAGTCGAATGGCCTACACTAATATTTTTTATGATGTTGTTTATTGTTGTCGGGGCCGCAGAAAGCACGGGTCTAATACAAATGATCGCTAACTCCGTAAGTAAAATGTCCGGAGGAAATATAACTACCGCTATTTTGCTGATTATCTGGGTATCGGCAATTGCTTCAAGCATAGTGGATAATATTCCATTCACGGCAACAATGCTACCGGTAGTAGCTTACCTGACACATACGATTCCCGGAGCAGGAAATACTTTATGGTGGGCGCTTGCGCTTGGCGCCTGTTTAGGAGGGAATGGAACATTAGTCGGAGCTTCGGCAAATATCGTAACCGCAGGATTAGCAGAAAAACGAGGTTATAAAATTACGTTCTTCAATTACTTAAAAGTTTGTGCCCCAATTACCCTCGCTACTCTTGTAGTAAGTTCCATATTAATGCTCCTCCTTAAATAATAGCGTTTAAAAGCCTAAAAACTTAGTTTTCAAAGAGTATTGTTTCCTTCTGTCCCGATAAATAAAAAAATTGACATCTACGTTTCACACTACTAATATAAAGAATTAGAGAGAGCGTGTGAATCTTTAGACTCTGGATTAGTAAGGTTATTTAGATTTTCCAAGTATATATAAATTCAATGCAAATATAGGAACTTTATCTAAATTGCGAGGGAGGTGAATATGAGACTCTTAGTAATATCAAATAGGTTACCCATTACAATTGTAGAGAAAGACGGCGAGCTAAAATTTAATAAAAGCGCAGGGGGACTTGTTTCGGGGTTAAGCTCATATTTAACCTCATTTGGAGATTCTTCTTTACCTCAAGCAAAGTATATATGGACTGGTTGGCCTGGCGTTGAAATTGATAAAAAGAAGAGAAAAAATTTAAAATCAAAACTCTTGAATGAAATTCAGGCATATCCTGTTTTTATTTCAGAAAAAATTATGGATAAATTCTATCTTGGATTTTGTAATAAGGTAATCTGGCCTTTATTCCATTATTTTCCATCTTATGCTGTTTATGATGAAGACTATTGGACACATTACAAATTGGTAAACGAAACTTTCTGTAATACAATAATGGAGATTGCTAAGCCGGGGGATATTATATGGATACACGATTATCATCTTATGCTTCTTCCTAAGCTCCTGAGAGAAAAAATGCCTAATCTCCAAATAGGATTTTTCCTCCATATTCCCTTCCCAACTTTTGAAATATTTAGGCTTTTACCAGGAAAATGGCGTAGTGAAATATTACAAGGTCTTCTAGGTTCCAATCTTTTAGGATTTCACACTTACAACGACACACAATATTTTTTAAGATGCGTCCTTTGTATTTTAGGGTATGAGCACAATATGGGACAAATTCTTTTAGATAAACGTATTATAAAAGCTGATACATTTCCAATAAGTATAGATTTTCAGAAATTTTACAATGCTGCAAATTCCCCTGAAGTAGTAACCACACGGAAAGAATTTCTTAAACCCTTGTCTAATTCCAAAGTCATTCTTTCAATAGACCGCTTAGATTATACAAAAGGTATTATTAATCGTTTACGAGGTTACGAAACTTTCCTTAAAAAAAATCCCCAATGGCATAAAAAAGTGACTCTTGTATTAATAGTCGTTCCTTCTCGTATTGGAGTTGAACAATATCGTCATATAAAAGTACAGATAGATGGTCTTGTAGGAAAAATCAATGGTAGATTTGGAAGTGTAAATTGGACACCAATAATATATCAATACAAATCTTTGCCCTTTAATGCATTAACTGCTTTGTATAGTGTTAGCGATATTGCATTAGTAACACCCCTAAGGGATGGAATGAATCTCATTGCGAAAGAGTATATCGCAACAAAACACGATAAAACAGGAGTTTTAATCCTCAGTGAAATGGCAGGTGCTTCAAAAGAACTCGGAGAAGCAATTATTATTAATCCAAATGATATGGAAGAAATTGCAGATGCGATAAAAAAAGCTTTAGAAATGCCTAAAAAAGAACAAATAAAACGTAATACTGCTATGCAGATACGACTCAAAAATTACGATGTAAAGCGATGGGCAGACGAATTTATTAAGGAATTACTTTCTGTGAAAGAAGACCAAAAAAGAATTAATGCAAAATTGTTAAATTATTCTACCAGGAAAAAACTTGTAAAAGATTTCAAAAAAGCTAAGAAAAGACTAATTTTTCTGGACTATGATGGAACGCTTGTTCCATTTGCAGGGACTCCTCAAATGGCAAAACCTACAAAAGAACTTTTAAAAATCTTGAAACATCTTTCGGAAAGCCCACAAAATGAAGTTGTTTTGATAAGCGGCAGAACGAGAGATATACTTGAAAAATGGTTTGGTAAAATCAATATAAACTTGGTCGCGGAACATGGCGTATGGATTAAAAGGAAAAATAAAGATTGGCATATAATTAAACCCTTACCTAATGACTGGAAATCTCGGATTATCCCGGTTCTTAATCTATATGTGGATAGACTTCCTTACTCGTTTGTTGAAGAAAAAGAATTCTCCGTTGTCTGGCATTACCGTAAAGCAGATCCCGAATTAGCTTCCATAAGAGCAAAAGAATTAACGGATTATTTGGTAAATTTTACTGCCAATATAGATATTCAAATATTACAAGGAAGTAAAGTAATTGAAATTAGAAATGCAGGCGTAAATAAAGGGACTGCCGGATTATACTGGCTTTCAAAAAGTGATTTTGATTCTATAATAGCAATAGGAGATGATTGGACGGATGAAGATTTGTTTAAAGTCCTGCCTGAAACAGCATATTCAATAAAGGTCGGAATGACTCAATCCTATGCGCGATTTAATCTTAGTAATTACTCGGAAGTCCTGGAACTTATTAAGGAGATTTCGAAAAAATGAGATATGGGAGTTCTTGAAAAGTTATATGTTTAGAATACTTCCGTAATAAACTACAACGGGGAAAAAAGAAAAGTTTTTAAAGACTGAAATAATTGTTTTATGTAAGATTTAACTTGCATAATCGTATGTCTCTTATAATAATTTACAATGACAATTTTATATTATTAATAGAATGTTTAATAACTAAGAAAACATTGGAGAAAATCTTTAAATGAACACTCCGTTTTATTTTTATACGCAATTCAATCTTACTATATTACTCGGACTTAAGGCAAAAAACATTACTGAACTATTAAAAGGGTTAAAAAAAATACCGGCACCATCTGTTTATTACCATACCCATAGGTTCCTGCAACAACATCATTATTTATCTCCAGAACCACCAAATGATTTTGCTTATTGGACGGCAAATATTCTTAGTTTAGAAGAATTAGGCGAATTGCTCGCAAGTGTTGATACCGTAAGTTTTAATAATATAGAAGATTTGAGAACAACGTTTATCAAAATTTTAACTAACTATATGTCGGCAGAAAAATGTAATTTTAATTGTCCGGAAGGACAGGAATTTGATTTTATGAGTTGTGTAACTTTTGTGATGCCTACACCTTATGTTGCTAATAATTTGAAAGAGTTTGTCAAAATATTGGATAAAATAACTATACGTTCACTTTATTTTCATGTCTTTGAAGCGCGGATACGACTCAAAAAAGATGAGAATGATTTTACTGCATGGTTTAAGGCTATAGGAGAATTTGAATTAGCAAAAAAATTATCAACTCTAGACCCCTATACAATAACACTTGAAGGTCTACGAAAAAAAATCATTACTGCGGTAAGCAAATATGCCGGAAATTAAACAATATATTCCTATCGTAGGACAAAGTGTAGTTGATGAAATACATTTTTTAGCTGAAAAATTTAAAGGTAAAATAGTACAGAATATTAATTCGACGTTTGTTGGTGGTGGTGTAGCCGAAATTCTTACAAGAATGATTCCTCTTTTGCAAGAACTTGGAGTTGATGTAAGATGGGATATTATAAAAGGAAACGAGAAATTTTTCAATATAACAAAAAAAATTCATAATGCTTTGCATGGCGTAAATATTCAAATAACGCCTAAGGATTTGGATGTTTTTCTTCAAGTTAATCAAGAAAATGCTCGTGAAATAAACCTTTATGGCGATGTATTATTTATACATGACCCTCAACCTATTGCATTAATTGAAAAAAAGAAAGATATCGGGAAAAAATGGATATGGAGATGTCATATTGATTTTACGAACCCACAACCCGAAATTATGAATTTTTTGAAATCTTATATTGAAAAGTATGAATGTGCAGTATTTTCAGCTCCCGTATTTTCAAGGGATATTAATATACCGCAGTTTCTTATTGCACCATCAATAGACCCTTTAAGCGATAAAAATAAAGAATTGTCGCCAGAGACAATTAATTCCGTCATGGAATGTTTTAAAATTGATAGGGAACGACCTATTGTTACCCAAATCTCCCGGTTTGATTACTTAAAAGACCCTGTTGGTGTAATAAAAGCTTATAAAAAAATAAAAACACATGTTGATTGTCAACTTGTTCTTGCCGGGGGTGGTGCAACGGATGACCCTGAAGGAATGGAGGTTTTGGAAAAAGTTAAATATGCGGCAGAGGGGGATCCGGACATACACATCATTTTTTTACCTCCTTCAAGTGACTTAGAAATTAATGCATTGCAGAGAGCATCTACTGTAATTCTTCAAAAATCACTAAAAGAAGGGTTTGGATTGACCGTAAGCGAAGCATTATGGAAATCAAAACCAATAATAGCATCCGCAGTGGGAGGAATTCCTCTTCAAATAAAACATCAATATTCCGGAATTCTAACTCACTCAATTGAAGGAACTGCTTACTATCTAAAACAATTGCTTAATGAGCCAGAATATGCAAAAAAATTAGGCATAAATGGCAAAGAACATATAAAGAATAATTTTCTCATTACCAGACATATCAGAGACTATTTACTGCTTTTCCTTTCCTTATATAATACTGGAGATATAGTCCATTTATAATAATTTTATCTTACTATATTTTAAGTCGAATGTTTCGGAAATAAAAACGCATAAAATCCACTAAGCGCATTTTTGTCTATCAGAAAAACACAAATTGTTGTAATAATTATGCTTAATGGAATTACGGCATAAACAAGGTTTTGCATAATCATACCATTTTTTAATCCTGCCTGTAATGGTAAGGTTGCAAGTACCGCTGCCGCTAATCCTCTGGGTGCCATTGCCGACATAATAGAAACGTCAAACCTTGGTATTGTTCTCCCCATCGCTAAACGCACCATAGGAATTCTAATTATAAACATTGCGAGTGTCAATACTAATCCAAAAACAACCAAAGTCATATTCGTTAATCTGATAGAAAGACCTATGTAAATAAAGAAAAAAGTCTGTAATAAAAATACGGCTTCCGCAAATACCATCTTCTCTGTCTCATTAAGATTAGCGGATTTAAAGTAAGCAGGTTTATTAATTTCGGGCAGTTGAAGATGTTGAACATTCCCCAAAACAATGCCAAGAGCAAATGATGCAATTGCCCCACTTAATCCCACTAATTCAGTAATGCCAAAAATTATAAAAACAAATGCAATAGTTGTAAAAATATTGTTCTTTAATTGTCGGATATGATTAAGTAAATGCGACCACAACAATCCGGTTACGGCGCCAATTAATGCCGCAAATACAAATGACTTGGCAACACTCCATATTATAATAGATACCTTTATCTCGTTATACTTAACCGTCTGAAGCAAACAAAGCGCGATTACTATACACAATGCTTCACTAAAAGTAGATTCTAATATTAATGCCGCACGAGAATTGTCTTGCAAGGATAACTTGCTTATCATAGGGATTACAATTGAAGGAGCAGTCGCTCCAAGAATTGTTCCCATAAGTAAACCCTCTATCGTTGACATTTTAAAAAATACAATGGATATTAGCGTTACTATTACTGCCGCTCCTATAAAATTTATTATTGTAAGCTTTACCCCATGCCCTATTGATTTACGAAGTGTTGAAAAACTAAGTCCAACACCACTTTCAAAAAGTATTACAACAAGCGCAACGGTCGTAAATATATTACCAACCTTGCCAAAATCTTTGGGAGACACAAATCCGGTAGTTGGACCAAGAAGAAACCCTATTAATACTAATATAAGAACATCTGGTATTCTGGTTTTCTTAAATAATGCTGAAAACAAGTGAGCCAAAAATACAATTAACCCGATAAAAAAAATAACTAAAGCTATTTTCATTTTTTGATATATTCAATATTAAAAAGGGACAGTAAAACTTTTCCTTTTCTCTATCAATTTCTCATTTTATTTGTTTTCTTAATAACCAATAAAACATTTTCATCAAACCAACTAATTTTATCTAAATCCTTAAATTTCCGGCGGATATTTTGTTTAAATTCTATTAACGATTGTTCAAACTCTTTTTTATTATATAAATAAAATGTTGAATAGTGATGATTCTGTGCCTGCTTTATAAGCCACTCTAATGAAGAAAGTCGTGCATATTTGAATCTTTCTACAGATTCAATTTTTAATGTTGGTAGTTTTTCTAATAAACTCTTTAATTCATCTAATTCATAAATTCTAGTTTCTTTTTCGTTAAAAAGAGGAAAATATTTTCCCCACACACTCCTACGATTCTGGCTTCTTAACCGAGTGTAAATGAATAAATATCCTCCATCTTTCAAGATGCGGGATGATTCTTTTAGAAACTGAGTGATTTTAAAATGATGAACGGCATTAAAAGTGAATATGCAATCTAAGAAATTGTCTCTAAACGGTACTTTTCTTGCAAATGATTTTATTGTTTTGAAATTTATAATTTTATGTTTCTTTAAAAAACATGTTAAGTGTTTTAACATATCTTCATTTGCATCGAGACAATAGAGAAATAATTTTTTGCCGAGATATTGGAACAACTTTAAATCATATCTACCTGCGCCACAACCAAAATCTGCTGCGACTATTTTCGAGTATTTCCGTAATTTCTTTTTAATGAAAAGGATTGACTCAAAATCGCTGGTTCTCAAATCTCTATATTGATGAGCAATTTTGGAAAAATGATAGTGTATGTTTTTCATAACTTGTTATTGGTTCAAAATTAAGTTACAAAACCCTTTCCCTTAGCTATTTGTTTTTCTCTTTAGGCAAAATATATTCAAACTTCTTTTGTCTATCCTTTCTGAAAATTACTTACAGCTCTGAGTATGGGAAGAGGAATTAATTACTTCGAGGAGGGAAAAACCTTACTTGGAGTTTCTGTCGGCATTTTTCTTTTTAGAAGACATTAAGTCCCAATCAACAACAAGCGCAGAAACTACATAAACGGAAGAATATGTACCGACAACTATACCGATAAGCATTGTAAATGCAAAATCATGAATTACAGGCCCGCCGAAAAAGAAAAGAATGGTCAAGACAAACAATGTAGATAACCCTGTAATTATGGTTCTTGACAATGTCTCGTTTATTGAAGTATTTACAAGGTCTGCAAGAGAAACCTTTCTTAGCAATCGCTTATTTTCTCTTATTCTATCTGATATTACTATTGAATCATTTATAGAATAACCTATTATCGTAAGTAACGCCGCTAATATACTTGCAGTAAATTCTTTATTCAAAAGAGATAATACACCCGCAGTAAGAATTAAGTCATGAACAATGGATATAACTGCGCATACACCCCATCTGAACTGGAATCTTATCCATATATATATAAGCATACAAGCCCAGCACAATAAAACAACCCAGATAGCCTTTTGCCTGAAATTTTCTGAAATTACCGGACCGACAAGGTCTTCCTGAACAACGGTTGGAGACGGAGTAAAGAGCTTACATATTTCATTGCCTATACCTTCTTTCGGATATGTTCTTATTAAATAATCGTATTTCGTCCCCTTTTCTTCCTGGATAATAGCTTCCTTAAATCCCATCTGAGATAATTTTGCCCTTAAATCACTTATTGGGATAGGTTGTTCGAAATGCAATCTTACAAGTGAACCACCGGTAAAATCTATACCGTATTTGGGACCGCCCTTTACTATAAAAGATACTATACCAGGAATAATTATTGCTAGGGAAAGAATATACGCAAATTTTCTTTTTCCTATAAAATCATATTTTGTATCCTTAAATATATTTATCATATTGAAAGCCTTTTTGCTCCTCTTAATGTTATGAAATCAAGCACTACTTTTGTTATTACGATCGCAGTAAATAAGTTAGCAACAACTCCTATCGCAAGCGTAATACCAAACCCTTTTACCGGACCTATACCAAAGTAATAAAGCACAATTGCCGCAATTAAGGTAGTAACATTAGAGTCAAATATTGCGCTGAAAGCTCTTGCATATCCTGCATCAATTGCAGCTCTCACCGTTTTACCTGCTCTCATTTCTTCTTTTATACGTTCGTATATTAGGATGTTGGCGTCCACTCCCATTCCTATCGTCAATGCAATACCCGCAAGACCCGGCATAGTAAGTGTCGCCTTAAATGCAGACAATATTGCAAGCAAGTAAAATATATTAAAGAATAATGCTAAATCTGCCAATAAACCACATCCTTTATAATAGAAAATCATAAATAACACTACTACAAGTGAACTGATAAGCATAGATTTCATTCCTGCTCTTATGGAGTCTTTTCCAAGCGCCGGACCTACCGTCCTTTCTTCTACAATTTCAAGAGGAGCCGGTAATTTTCCTGCGCGGATTATAAGCGCAAGGTCTTGAGCTTCCTTAAATGGAGCCGTTCCCATATCTATCTGGGACTTTCCTCCCCCAATTCTTTCTATTACTACCGGGGCAGATTGGACAACATTATCCATAACAATAGCAATGCGACGATTTACGTTTGCTCCCGTTATTCGTGCCCATTCCTTTCTTGCCTTACCGGTCATCGTTAAATCCGTTCTTGCTCCCGCAGAATTCTTATTAGTCCCTATCCCGGGTTGAGCGTCAACGATTGCGTCTCCCTTGAGACAGGCATCTTTCTTCACAAGTAATAACTCTGCACGTTTTTCATATTCAACTTCTTCTATCTTACTCCATAAAAATTCGTCGTCCGAAGGTATAAGTTCCGATACCCCAGGCGTACTAAGATATTTCTTAAGCTCAGGAATATCCGTATCCGTTATGTAACCATTGCCCATTAAAGAAAGAACCGGATTTTCAAGTATATCAAAACTATCGCTTGCGCTATCTTTAAATATACTATTAATAATTGAAGTATCTTTTAAGGCTAAATTTGAAGTATCTTTTATCGCACCTTTATAGTACTTATATACATACTCATCTATTTTTTTCACAATTTCCATTGTGAATTCCGGCTTCTCTACAAGTCTGAATTCTAACTGGGCAGTCTTACCTATAATCTCTTTTGCCCTTTGCACGTCTACAACACCAGGCAAATCAACACTTATACGATTTGACCCTTGTTTTGCAATCTGTGGCTCGGATACACCAAATTGGTCAATTCTGTTTCTTAAGACCCCAAGAGCCCCTTGAGTTTCATCATTCGTTAATTCTTTGTCTTTTCCCTTTAGAACTAAATGAACTCCACCCTGTAAATCTAAACCCAGTTTTATTGCTTTAGTGTGAAGAGTTTTAAGCTGCTTCTCCGTCATATTTTCTTCCTGACCGGGAGTAAGTTTAAAAAACCTTACGGTATAAGAGAGTTGCCAAGCCGCAAGTATCGTGGCAAGTAAAATAAAAATTGTTTTCGCTTGAATTTGCGCTTTCATAATAATTTGGTTATAATAATTTTTAATTCTAAATTGTCAATAAGAAAGTTAAAGAAATTTCATACAAGGCTAATATTACGCTTTAATATTGGGTAGGGTAGAGAATTTTATCGTTTGGGTAGAAAAGCTTGACCTGTTTGCCTTTCCTCGCAGGTATAATTATTTATGAAAGCCATTCATTTTTTAAAAAATCTATACCCCATGTCCCATCTTTTTTACGTTTACAGACAACCGTATATCCAAAAGCATTCAGTGGACCCCGATATGAACTAAAAACTACTTCGGCTTTTGAATCGTTAATCGTAAGCAATCTTGCGCTTAAAAAAGTAATACCGTAATCAAAGTGCGAGGAGTATCCAAAAACACGTTGAAATTCTTCTCCTTCATCAGTAGTAAGACATAATATAATACCCTTATAGTTCTCAAATTCTAACTTATCCATATCAGACGGAACTTCCACAATTATTGTGCGTTTTATATTAAATTTTCTTAGGTAATTTTCTATAACTAATTTTATTAGCTTGTGCCTTTCGGATAATGTATCCGGTTGTTTTACAAGAGGGTTCCTATCCAAATTATCTTTTATGCCATCATGGTCTGTATCAGTATCCTGCAGATTTGTAAGCAATCTTCTCTCGGTAATATCCGTTAATCCATCATTATCAGAATCAACTAATAAAGAATCAATAGGTATAACAAATTTTCCCCGGTTTTTCATATCATAAAGATTATTTTCAGACCAAATATCGAACCAATATTTTTCTATTACCCGATACTTTTTATATAACGAATCTAATGCAGGCCCTACCTGTTTCCATGCCGTTTCATTTAAAGATTTTGATTTTACCACGCTATCAATAAGTTCATAATATTTATGTGGAAGAGGCTTCGGAGAAAGAGCTTTTATTATCAAGTTGCCACTATAAATATTAAATTCTATTTTCTCTTCGTAAGTCATTCTAAGCCCGGTAAATGTTTTTTCCCATTGTTTTTTATCCTTGGAACAGGCAAGCCAGTAATCATAATACCCATATTCATAAGAAGTAAATAATGCCCAGTACATACCTGTTGTACTTTGCATTAAAAACTGGAATTTTGTCTTTTCGTTTAAACCTTTATCAATATCTCTTATAAGAAACTCAGGTTGATTGTAAAAAGGAGCACATCCCGCCATACATAATATTAGTACTTGTAAAAACAATAAACCGACTTTATTATAATTACTTTCCTTACGATTCATTATGGGAAATATATTGCAAGCTCTTCTAAAAGTCAAACAGTTTTTTGTAAAGATTTTAAATCATAATTAGTTGACAAACTCCTCTCTGAAACATAGCATACTTCCTATGTTTATAAAAGACCTGAAAAAATGTAAAGAAATAATTTCCGGCGATAATGCCATTTTAAGAGAATTACTAAACCCGCTTAAAGAAAAAGTAAAACTCCGGTACAGCCTTGCCCACGCAAAAGTCAAACCGGGCGAAATTACCCGCCCGCATAAATTAAAAAGCTCCGAAATTTATTACATTATACAAGGCTCAGGTGAAATGTATATTGATAACAAAAAAAAGAAAGTCTCTAAAGAACAACTGATTTATATCCCCCCAAAGTCAATCCAGAAAATAAAAAACATCGGCAAAAAAGACCTGATTTTCTTATGCATCGTTGACCCTGCATGGAAACAGAAAGATGAAGAGGTTATATAAAAAATGCCCTCCCCTGAAGCCCAAAATATAGATTACGAAAAAGAATTAAATCTCCAACAATACAAGGCTGTCACCGCAGAAGACGGCCCTTCGCTTGTTCTCGCCGGAGCAGGCAGCGGTAAAACACGCGTTCTTACTTATAGAGCTGCTTATTTATTAGAACGAGGGATAGCCCCTCATCTAATGATTCTCCTTACTTTCACCCAGAGAGCCGCCGCAGAAATGTTAAACAGGGTTAACTCACTATTAGGAGAGGAATCTAAAGAAATATGGGGAGGAACTTTCCATCACATAGGAAATAGGTTTCTAAGAAAATATGCGCGATACGTTAATTATTTATCCAATTTTACTATAATTGATAGGGAAGATTGCAAAACTCTCACAACGGAATGTATTAAAGAACTTTCCATAGATATAAAATCAACAAAATTTCCCAAGGCAGACATATTAATTGAAATCCTGTCTTTAGCCCAGAACTGCTTAATTCCGGTCGAACAGGTTATAAAAGACAGATATCCTTTTCTTAGAAATAATATGAAAGAAATAACTTCCGTGCTCGAACTTTACGATGCCAAAAAGAAAAAACAAAATATAATGGACTTTGATGACTTGCTTACTTACTGGAATAAATTACTGGATATACCCGAAGTTAACACCTCTATAACGAATAAATTCAAATATATCCTCGTAGACGAATACCAGGATACCAATAAACTACAGTTGGATATAATATATAAAATGAATTCCACCCATAAAAATATTATGGTAGTTGGTGATGAAGTCCAGAGTATCTACTCTTTCAGGGGCGCCGAATACAGAAATATAATAGATTTTACCATAAAATACCCGGACGCAAAAGTCTTTAAACTTGAAACCAATTACCGTAGCAGCCCACAAGTCCTGTCTTTTGCAAATGAAATAGTTAAAAACACCGAAGACGTATTCAAAAAACGACTCATCAGTACAAAAAAAGACGGCGACCGCCCAATGATAGTATCAACTGAAGACTCCTACCAGCAGGCAGAATTCGTATGCCAGCAAATCTTTGAATTCTTGAATAAAGGCATAAAATTAAAACAAATAGCCATATTATACAGAGCGCACTTCCAATCAATGGAACTTGAAATGAGCCTGCTGAAATGTAAAATGCCTTATATTATAAGGTCGGGGGTGCGATTTTTCGAAAGAGCACACATAAAAGACATTATATCTCACCTGAAGTTCATTGCTAATCCTACTGACGAACTTGCATTCAAAAGAATAGTGAAACTGCTTGATGGAATCGGGGAATCCAATGCCCAAAAAATTTGGAAAAAAATATCCGAAACAAATAACGAGTGTGTTAAAGATGCCCCATTTATACCTAAGAAATCCTTAACTAGTTGGAACTCTTTCTGCAAGTTATTAGAAACATTAAAAGAAAACGACAGACCCGCCGATATGATAGATAAAATAACCGACGCAGGATACATAGAATACTTGCATTATACTTATACGGATTACATGGACAGGGAAAATGATATAAAACAACTTGCCCAACACGCCCTTCAATATGAATCTACTGACGATTTCCTCTCTGAAATTTTATTGAAAGAACCCGCAACAAATGAAGAAATAGATATACCAAAACATAAAGAAGAAGCAAATGCGCTTACTCTGAGCACCGTTCATAGGGCAAAAGGACTTGAATGGGACGTTGTCTTTATCATATCAATGGCCGATGGACTTTTCCCAATATCAAAAGCTTATGAAAATGATGAACAATATGAAGAAGAAAGACGACTCTTTTATGTCGCTACAACAAGAGCTAAAATGCACCTCGTTCTGACTTACCCGATGACAACGACAAGAAATTATATGATTACTAACGTTCTTCAGCCTTCCCCGTTTTTACAGGAATTAAATAAAACCGTATACCAGAAATTTTCCCTTCCAAAAAGGGAATCCCAATACGGGTATAACACCGATTCTTACTATTAAATCTTCTTAACTCCTCTCCAAATCAATCAACGCTTTTTTCCATTTAATTCCGCCGCCAAAACCACCTAATTTACCGTTCTTCTGTATTACACGATGACAGGGAATTATTATCGGTAACGGATTTGAGCCCAACGCCTGCCCGCAGGCACGGGGAGAACTTTTTATGCTATCTGCTAATTCTTTATAACTAATCGTCTCTCCATAAGAAACATTTTTTTTTAATGCCTTAAATAATTTTAACTGAAAATTACTAAACTTCGCATTAAGCGGATACTCAAAACTTTTCTGTCTGTTTTTACCTTTGAGATAAGCTAATATATCTTCTTTTAATTCATATAATATTGGAGATTTGGATTTATCAGAGTTTTTATCGCACCGCTTGCCGAATTTTATTTCTTTAATCCCTTTGTCTTTAGCATATAATGTCAACCACCCATAACTGGTATTAAATGCCAAACAATAATTTTCTCTCTCCATATCTTTATCTAATATTTACTCAAAGAGTAGAGGGAGGAGCACGTGCTCCTCCCTACCCACTTAACTCACTTTACTCACTCAACTTACTCTACTTACTTTACTTTTTTACAATCCTGTCTCTTATTTTCTTATGATATGTTATCGCAAATCTATGCGCCTCATCTCTTATTTGTTGAAGTAATCTGAGAGAAACAGCCCCTTTCGGCAGTGATATTATTTTTCCTTCCGGTGTATGTATTTGTTCAAACTTTTTTGCTAACCCAAAAACGGGAACATCTTCAGGCACACACTCTCTTGCTGCGCGCGTTTGTCCCGTTCCACCATCAATTAATATAAGGTCAGGCAATTTCCCGTGTTTTATTCTTCGGGAAACAATTTCCCTCATCATCCCCACATCGTCTACTCCTTGTATGGTTTTTATCCTGTACCTGCGATACCCGGAAACCAATTTCCGGCCATTCTGAAATGCAACCGACGACCCGACGGCATATTTATCACCTAAATTGGAAATATCAAATGCTTCAATTTTTACAGGTAACCTCCTTAACTTTAGTATCTTCTGTAATTCAACAAGTGAACCCGACATTTTTTCCACCCTGCCCATAGTCAACCAAAAACTTGCATTCTGTTTTACAAATTTTATCAAGTCCTTTAATTCGTCTGTCCCTGGAAACATAATTTCCACCTTTAACCAACCTTCTAAATTATCCTTTTCTTCTATCTCTTCCGTTAATATTTTAGAAGGTAAAAATGGAGCGTTTTTGTAATATTGTAAAATAAATGCTCTTACTATTTCCCCTTGTGTAGTATTTATCGGAACATGTAACATATAATGTTCCGTTCCTACTATTTTACCGTTACGGATAATTATAAGAACAATACATCCATAATGCTCTATGCTTTCCAATCCAAAAACATCCATATTTATATTATACTCAAAAACCACTCTTTGTTTATTTGTAATCGATTGTAAGTTTTTTAGTCTGTCTCTTGTCTTTGCCGCTTCCTCAAATTTTAATTCTTTTGAAAGTCTGTCTATATCGGATTTAAGCTTTTGTCCTAACTCATCCGATTTGCCCGACAAAAAATCCATTATATTATTCACAAACTCCATATATTCTTCTTTAGTGATTTTTCCATCACACGGAGCAGAACATTTTCCAAGATGATAATTAAGACAGGAACGGGTTGGAAACTTTCCCTTACAACTACGGACAGGAAATATATTCCTCACATATTTTATTGCGCGTTTCATACTTTTCACGTCGGTATAAGGACCAAAATACACGGCACTCCTGTCTCTTACGTCTCTCGTTGAAAAAACGCGCGGAAACTCTTCATTAACCGTTATCTTTATGTATGGATATTTTTTGTCATCCTTCAGTCTGATATTATACCGCGGCAAATGAAGCTTTATAAGGTTCGCCTCAAGTATTAATGCTTCTATTTCCGAATTTGTAATAACATAATCTATATCCCTAACTTTAGATGCAATTATATTTGATTTATAATCGGCAGTAACGTTAAAATACGACTGGACACGATTTTTCAAACATTTTGCCTTGCCAACATATATAATTTTACCTTCCCTGTCTTTCATCAAATAAACACCGCTTTTATCAGGGATTTTATCTAAAAAAGCTCTTACCATTTTTTTAAGCTTAAGCGGGGTTATTTATTACTCCATTACCTCAGACTCATAATGTTTCTCATACTTTATTTCGGGCAATGCTTTTAATTTTATCTGAACATTGTACTTCCAAATTTCTCCGTATTTATTAAAACTAAATGCTATATCCCAACAATGTAAATCCCTATATAACGAATAACTTTCTTCCACCGTGTTTT
>JAQTXJ010000139.1 GCA_028688815.1 bacterium
GATATATTACCATTAGAGTTCTTGATTAAATCTACAAAAAAAGGGCGTTCAAAATCTTTAATAAAATTAGTTTTTAACTCGGTAAAGGTTTTATCTTTAGAAGAAGATTTATCTTTACCTGTGGGACCATGGGACGGATAATCTATTTTAATATTCCCTTCGCTAATAAATTCCGAAGAATTGATACCATACTCAGAAAAAATCTTGTGTAACCCCTCTAATGTAACTACTTTTGTCTCGGATAATAATATTAATTTTTGAATTGTATGTTTAAGTTCGCGAACATTACCGGGCCACGAGTATTTTTTTAGTTCTTCTATAACTTCTTCGGCAAGTTTAATATTTTTTTTGAATTCCTGATTAAATACATTTAAGAAGAAGTTTATTAGTTCCGGAATATCCTCGATTCGCTCTCTCAATGGTGGAATATTTATTTCCACGACTTTTAATCTTTGATATAAATCCTGTCTGAATTTCCCTTCCGCGACTTCTCCTGAAAGGGGTTTATTTGTTGCCACGATTATTCTTACATCCGCATTACGAACTCTTGTTTCTCCAAGTTTTCTGAACTCACCGGTCTCTACAACTCGTAATAGTTTTCCCTGGGTTGAAGGAGAAGCATCGGCTATTTCATCAAGAAAAATTGTTCCACCGTCTGCAACTTCAAAAAGTCCATATTTATCAACATTTGCTCCTGTAAATGCCCCTTTAATATGTCCAAATAATTCGTCATCCAACAGTGTTTCGGGTAAAGCACTGCAATTTACAATCCAGAATGGTTTTTCTTTACGAGGATTATACGTATTATAATGCACAGCTCTGGCAATTAGTTCTTTCCCGGTTCCGCTTTCCCCGGCTATCAATACCGGGACAGTTTCTTTTGCAACTTTATCCACTATTTCTAAAATTCTGTCCATTTTAGAACCTTTATAAATAATACTCGCCATACTTTTACGAGCCTGGACCCTGTAACTTTCTATTTCTTTTTGGAGTTTATATATTTCCAATGTTTTAGCAACCCTAAACAGCATATCTTCTATATTGAAAGGTTTTTGGAGATAGTCATCGGCACCTTTATTCAAAAGTTCGAAAGCCTGTTGATAATCCCCAAAAGCGCTCATAATAATAACCGGTAATTTGCTGTTCTTCTGTTTTATCTTACTTAACACCTCTATCCCGTTCATTCCCGGCATTCTTATATCAAGTATTATAAGGTCATACTTGTTATACCTGCTTACCGCATCTTTCCCATTAAGAACGTAATCCGCGTTAAAGCCGGATTGTTCCAAGCATTGTTTGATAAAGGAACACATTCCTTCTTCGTCATCAACGATTAAAATATTTTTACTCATAAATGGCTTACGGGAAGTCTTATTATGACCTCTGTACCTTTCCCTTTCCTGCTGTTTATTTTGATATCTCCCTTATGATTATTAATTATTATCTTAGAGAAAAACAACCCTAAACCCGTCCCGGTATTTTTAGTAGTAAAAAATGGATTGAATATTTTGTCAAGATACTTTTTTTCTATCCCCGACCCGGTATCTTTAATTTTCACTTCAATCTGTGATTTATTATCTTTTATGCCTGTATAGATTTCAATCTGTCCATTCTTAGACATACTTTCAATTGAATTATTTAAGATAACGGTAAACACTTCGCTGAGTTGGTTTTCATCTCCTTCTATTTCCAATGAACTTAATTTAAAATAATTTCTCTTTATAATAATCCCTTGCTTTTTCAATAAATAATGATGCAAAGTTATTATTTTATCTAATATCAAATGAATATTTAGTTTGCTAAATTTAATATCCGATCTTGTAGTAAGGTTAAGAAGTCCTGTTACTAAATTAGAAGCACGGTTAATTTGTTCTCCTATAATTGATAAACTATTAGAGATGTTTTTATCATCTATTTTTGCTATTTTATCGTTTCTGGATATTAACTGAGTATGTCCCAGTATTATTGCTAATGGATTTTTAAGTTGATGTGCCAGCCATGGTGCCAATTGCTCTAATATCTTGATTTTTTCTGTTTGAAATTTCTGTTGTTCTATCCTTTTTTTCTCCGTAACATCTTTAAAAATAACAAGTATTTTCCCTTTTTCTTCTAAGGATATTACCTTTCCTACAATTTCAAATATTTTCGCATCGGATTTTCCTGTTTTATAAATTATTTCAAGATTATCCAACATCTTTCCCGTTTTTATAATTTCCGTTAAATTACTTCTAAGAGTTCCGACTTTATTTACCTTTTTTAATAAAACATCCGTAATAAAACGGCCTTTTATTTCTCGATAATTCCCATGAAATAAGGTATAGAAGTTTTGATTATTGCTGATTATTTTTAAGTTTTTGTCAAGGATGACAAGCAAATCCGGTATAGTTGCTATAATATTTTCTGAAAAAGTTTTTTCTCTTTCTAATTCTATAGTCCTACTTCTCACTCTCATTTCTAATTCTTCTTTATTTAAAATAGTTAATTTTTCATATTTAAGAATTCCATCGGGGAAACTTTGAATAATATCAAAAAATATAGGAGTATCTTTAATTTTGTTTTTTATTATTGCAAAAGTTTTTTCAAAAACCTCTGTAGCATAAGTTGGAGAAGTTACCGTTCCATATAATGTTATAATTTTCGAAATAAGCAAGGAAAACAAATTACAAATTATTTTTATTTTATCTTTTCCGTATAATTTATTGATATTTAAAGCAATCGCTGATACATCTATTGTTAAATCATCTCTTATTTTACAATTTTCAAAAAACATAGGATTATTTTCAAAATATTCTACCAGAGTATTTTTTAAGATTTTATCACCTGTCGCAGTTCTCACTACCGTTAGAAACATATTAAGCATAACGATATAACTATTAACAGCCAGCACATCATCTTTGAAAAGCATTTTCCACCCGATATGTTCCAGTGCTATTACTTTTAGTTTCATACTCATAAAAAGTTTTCTTTCTCCTATCGCAAAATTTATAAAGGCAACCATAATAGCAAGCTGTATCGCTATGCTCCAGGTAGCTTCGGGAATAATAGATAAAATTATTGCCCAGAAAAGCAATACGGCTAATAAAAGTATTAACATACTAAGTGAACGATATATCTTATGCGGAATTATTCTTAGAAGTTTTAACAGCGGAATTCTGTAGTTTTTTGCAATAGTTAGCACCGAGACAATATTGCTTAATAAAAGGATGCTTACTCCGATTACAAACAAAAGAAACAAAACAAAATAGAGAAGCTTTAAATTAAATGCACTATAACTTACAAAAACTATTGTTGAATAAATAATTTCTACGAAAGTTATAATAAGGGTCCCGATAATTAAAAGGTATTGAGTATTTACAGCCCTTAAGATAAGCGAATTTCTAAAACCATAGTAAATAAACATTATAGCAGAAGCTATGGTAATAATACTTATAACTACACTAAACAATGGTGTATACATTTATAAGTTAACTTGTCAAAGTAGAATCCTTTTACATTAATAGATATCCGGGGAAAATGCTATTTTCTCCGAATTTATTTCATCAAAATTAAGTTCTTTATAAGCTAGACTGCTCCTACAGAGCAAAGTCTAATTTATCCAGCTCAGCCAGATTTCCATTCTCTTGCCTGCTATATACTACTTCATCAATATGAGTTTCTTTGTTTCTTTATAATCCCCGGCTGCAAACTTCGTAAAATAAATTCCCGAAGCTAATTTCTTTCCTGCGTTATCTCTGCCATCCCATCTGGCCACATAATATCCCGGCTTCTCTTCCCTGTCTATTAATGCGCAAA
>JAQTXJ010000140.1 GCA_028688815.1 bacterium
ATACTCCCGCATAAGAAAAACTTTGCTTTCCATATTTGAAGGTTTTGGCGGGATAATGTTTGTAAGTATTGCATTGCTTGGGTTTACCGGTGGCATATTTTTCAGAAACTTTCTTGGCAAAGGCGATCCCTTCGCTTTATTCAGTTCCGGCATTATACCCTTTTGTAACATAGCAATCGGTTTAAAAGTAGCCTGCGGGTTATTTACAATGTTTATCTCCTTCCTGTTACTCTCGGAAGATTAAAAAATTTAATTCCTCAACCCTATTGATTATAGTCCATCTTCGTCAAGTCCTGTAATTTTTTTTAATTATAAATAAATTTTTTCCTTGCAATATTTTTTAATCCGTGTAAAATCAGTTCTGTGGAACTGATAATCGTTGAATCTCCAACAAAGGCAAGAACTATCCAGGGGTTTCTTGGGGATGACTATAAAGTTTTATCTTCAATGGGGCATCTCGTAGACCTTCCCCGCAATACACTCAGCATAAATGTAGCAAAAGATTTTACCCCGGAATATGTGGTTCTAAATAAGAAACTTGCCTCCGAACTTGTAAAAGCGTCCGGAAAAGCTAAATCTATCTTTTTAGCAACCGACCCTGACCGTGAAGGCGAAGCAATTGCTTACCACCTTAAAAACATTATACATAAACCCGTCAAAAGAGCATTGTTTTTTGAAATAACGGAAAAAGCCGTCAGGGAAGCATTAAAAAATTCAGGCGAAATAGATGATGCAAAAGTAGAAGCTCAACAGGCTCGTCGTATTCTTGACAGACTTGTAGGGTATGAAGTTTCTCCCATCCTATGGCAAATATTTCACAGAAATGTATTATCCGCAGGCAGGGTTCAAACGGTTGCACTAAGACTTATCTGCGAAAAAGAAGAAGCAATAAGAAAATTTAAACCCGAGGAATTCTGGACCGTAAAATGCTTCTTTGATAAAGATAAAAAATTCTTTGCCACTTTAGAAGATACTGAAATCCACAACAAGGACGAAGCGGAAAAAGTAGAATCCGAACTAAAAAGTTCTCCTTTTATAGTAGAAAAATTTGCGACCGAAGAAAGACAGAATAAACCCTTACCGCCTTATATCACAAGCACACTACAGGGGGATGCTTCAACCAGACTGGGCTTTACGACAAAAACTACGATGAGAACCGCTCAACAGCTTTTTGAAGGTATCGAACTAAAAAAAGGGAGAACCGGTCTTATCACATATATGCGAACGGATTCTTTAAGGGTTGCAGAACATGCCATAGTTGACGCAAGAAAATATATAGGATCCGAATTCGGAAAAGACTATCTGCCTTCTAAATTCAAGGTATACGCAGCAAAAAAGTCGGGAGCACATGAAGCAATCAGACCTACCGGAGTTGGGCTAAGCCCCGAAAGCATAAAAGACAGTTTAACCGTTCAACAATATAAACTTTATAATCTAATATGGCAGAGATTTGTCGCTTCCCAGATGACAAACGCAATATATGAACACAGTTCTATAGACATTTCTGCCGGTAAATATAAATTGTATACGGAATCCGACAAACTAAAATTTGACGGATTTATAAAAGTCTGGCCTGCAAAAATAAAAAAAGAAATACCTCTTCCCGAACTAAAAAAAGGCAGCACATTAACTCTTGAAGAACTAATCAAAGAACAAAAATTCACTAACCCGCCTTCACGCTATACCGAAGGAACAATGG
Source organism: bacterium (assembly GCA_028688815.1). GTDB lineage: Bacteria > Hydrothermota > UBA3073 > JACQXS01 > JAQTXJ01 > JAQTXJ01. The sequence goes on from JAQTXJ010000140.1 coordinate 1,700, forward strand.
TTAAAGAACTCGAATCTAAAGGCATCGGCAGACCATCCACTTACGAGCCTATCATATCAAAAATACTCGATAAACGATATGTATGCAAACAAAAAGCCGAATTGGTTCCTACCGAATTAGGCGAAACCTTAAACAAAATCTTAATCTCGCGATTCCCCGACATATTCAATATAGAATTTACAAGCGGGCTTGAATTAAAACTAGACAAAATAGAAGAAAAAGAAATAGACAGGCTTAGTGTATTAAAAGAATTTTATACACCTTTCAAAAAACTTGTAGATAATTTCAACGCCAACAAAAAAGAAGTAAAAAAAGAAATCAGCCAGCTTCTGGATGAAAAATGCACACTATGCGGCAAACAAATGATGATGCGCTGGGGAAAATTCGGTAAATTCATTGCCTGTTCAGGATTCCCGGAATGCAAAAATGCAAGACCCATTTTATCAAAAACAGGAACAAAATGCATTAAATGCGATGGCGATATAATTGAACGAAGAAGTAAAAAAGGCAGAATATTTTATGGTTGCAGCAACTATCCAAAATGTGATTTCGTTTTATTCTATAAGCCTGTCAACCAGAAATGCGAAAAATGCGGATACCCTCTTCTTGTGGAAAAAAGACGAAAAATCATTTGCCCGGAATGCAATACGGAATTCAACGAAACACCCGACAATATTTAATGTAATGCAAGCATCTTGCTTGTTAATCATGGTAGGACAGACATTCCTGTCTGTCTCTTGTTAGGTGGTAGGTAAATATAATATGATAAAGGTTACCGGCATAGCAACAGAAAAAGAACTTAAGCCTATCCTACCCTCAGAATCAAGAATCGAAAAAGGTCCGTTTGTAATTTTAGAATGTTTTGAACAAATTCCTTGTAACCCTTGTATGGATGCTTGTCCAAAAGGCGCCATAAAAATAGAAGGAAACATAAATAATCTACCAAAAGTCGATTTTGACAAATGCAATGGATGCGGAATATGTGTATCTTCCTGCCCGGGACTTGCTATATTTGTAGTTCAAAAACATTACTCCGAGACCTCCGGTACCGTAATGATACCTTATGAGTTTGCTCCTGTTCCACAGGTTGGCGACATTGTTGACGGGTTATCCCGCGAAGGATACAAAATTTGTGATGCAAAAGTGCTTCGAGTTCTATATACAAAGAAACAAGACCGCACCGCAGTCATAACTATTGAAGTTCCAAAAGATTTAATAATGGAAGTTAGAAATATACGACCAAGATAAACAATAAAAAAAATTAATCCGCCTGAGGCGGAGCAAAAATCAAAATGACAAATCAAAATTCAAAAAAACTCTTAAGAATATCTTATGGTTTTTGCATAGAAGGGGTTTATGTGGTATAAGAAGAGTATTTTTTACCTGGCAATTGTAGTTTTCGTAACCGTGGTTAACTCTGTAAATGCTCAATACCCGGGCTGGACAAATTATACGAGTGGAAAATATGTTAATGCTGTCGTCAGCGAAGGGAATAAATTATGGGTAGGAACGAATGGAGGATTGGTCTGTATAGATACAACTACAGGAGATATGACTTTTTATAATCACGCAAATTCAGGATTGCCTAGTAACCATATTAATACTCTCGCAATAGAAGATACTAATATTTGGGTTGGCATTCAGGGGGGTGGTCTTGCAAAGTTTGACGGCACTAACTGGATTGTGTATGATACGAGTAATTCAGGATTACCTGATAATAATATTACCGCTCTTACAATAGAAGGAAGCGTAAAGTGGATTGGCACATATAACGGGTTAGTAAAGTTTGACGGCACGAACTGGACTGTGTATGATACGAGTAATTCAGGATTACCTCATAATAATGTTACTGCTCTTACAACAGAAGGAAGCGTAAAGTGGATTGGCACATATAACGGATTAGCAAAGTTTGACGGCACGAACTGGACTGTTTGTAATTCAGGATTTCCTGATAATAATATTAACGCTCTTGCAATAGAAGGAAGCACAAAGTGGATTGGGACAGATTGTGGATT
>JAQTXJ010000141.1 GCA_028688815.1 bacterium
ATGAACTGGACTCCTCAAAAACCTATCAGACGCCAACTTGATAATGGTATCATCGTATACCTCCTGGAAGACCACGAACTGCCCTTTATTGATGCAGGTATGTATATAAAAGCAGGTGCCCTCTACGACACTCAAGATAAAGTAGGACTCGCTGACTTAACCTCCAGAACGCTAAGAGCAGGCGGAACTAAAAATATATCCCCCGATGAAATAAATAATAAATTGGAATATGATGCATCGGAAATCGAATTTAATATCGCCGGATCTTATGTTCATTGCTCTTTCTCTGCTCTGAAAGAAAACTTTGATGCCACTCTAAATCTGCTTGTAGATATACTTAGAAATCCTGCTTTCCAGGAAGATAAATTCAAAGCAGAGGCTAACTCTATGAAAGAAGGCATAAGAAGAAGAAACGACTCGCCCGTTGATGCAGGGCTCACAAATTTTACAAAAAAACTCCGCAAAGGACACCGCACAGGCTGGTTCACTACACTGGAAACTATAAATAATATTTCCCGTAAAGACGTAATCGCTTTTCATAAAAAATATTATGTCCCCGATGGCGCAATAATCGCTATAGCCGGTGACTTCAACGCAGACTCAATCGTTAATGAATTAAACGTTGCCTTTAAAGAATGGAAAAAAACTAATGTCAAACTCCCCGTTATCCCTGATATACCACTTAAATACGAAAGAAAAGTCTATTACGTTGAAAAAGATGTATCCCAGAGTACCATAATAATGGGACATTTAGGTATCTTCAAAAAAGACCCAAACTTATACCCTCTTGAAATAGGAAATTATATACTCGGAGGCAGTATGAGTAGCTGGCTTCACAGAGCAGTAAGAGATAATGCAGGACTGGCTTATCTTATAAATAGCTACTTTACCCCGGGACAGTTATATAGAGGAAATATCGGAGCATTCTCCCAGACTGACGCGAAAAATACCGTAAAAACAATAGAGCTTATTCTTAATGAAATAGATAAAATTACCAAAACAGAAGTAGATAGCATCGAATTCGCCAAAACTAAAGACGCTATCAAAAACAGATTCATATTCAAATTCGAGTCTCCCTTTGATATAGTAATGAACCAGGCTTCCCTCGAATTCTTTAATATGCCTCTGGATTTCTATGACAAATATCTCGAAAATATAGATAAAGTTACAAGAGCTTCTATGCTTGAATCTCTCAAACAAAACCTGTTCGCAGATAAAATGGAAATTCTGGTTGTGGGAAATTCTAAAGACTTTGATAAACCTCTCTCCACTCTCGGTAACGTAGAAAAAATTAAACTCGAAAAATAATTTTGAAATATCCTTTCGTACTTGTAGGGACTTGATTCATCAAGTCCCTATTTTTTTCTTGATTGGTTGAGTGATAGCGATTACAGCCCCTTAGGATGTTTTAGGGGTTGTTATCCAGAGGGAAATCCGCCTGAGGCGGAGTAGGATGGGGGCAACTGCCCCGCCCTTTTTCTTTTCTGTTTTTTTATTGGGTAGTTTGAAGCCCTCGCTTCAACTTTCTGTTCTTCGTAGGACATGTCCGACTCGCTGACCCGCCCTTTTCTTTTGTCGGGTAACTGGGACTTTAATGCCCCAGTGCTTGATTCCCGCCTACCGTAGGCATGGGATAAAAAATCCTTCTGTTATCCGTGGCTAAAAATTCTTTCTGTTTCTGTTCTTATCTTGTGTAAATCGTGCCTGTCCGCCAATCTTTTTGGAGGATGGTTACTTTTTTTATGGTTTTCCTTCGTGCTAATTCGCGTTCATTCGTGCCCGCCTGCCGTAGGCATGGGATAAAATTTTTTATTTTCTGTTCTTTGTTCTTTTTTGTGTCTTTATCCGTGAAAATCCGTGTCCGTTATCTGTGGCTAAATTGTCTGTATTCTGTTCTTCGTGGATTTTCTTCGTGTTAATTCGTGGATGAAAAATTTTTCTGTTCTCTATTATTTGAACTTTAGTATTTGAACTTGATTTGGCATTTGGATTTTGGCATTAGAATTTATATCATTTCCTCTCCACTACCGCCAGACTCTCCAGATGCCCCGTATGCGGGAACATATCGTACGGGAAAATCTCTTTCGTAACATAATTCTTTTCCTCAAAATAATTTAAATCCCTCGTAAACGTAGCCGGCTGACAGGAAAGATAAAAAATCCTTGCAGGCTTCAATTCTACTATCCGCTCTACTACTTTCTGCGCTATCCCTCCACGCGGCGGATCTAAAATCACTGTCTTTACTTCATCCTTGTAATCAAGTAAAACCTTTCTCACGTCTCCCTGCATAAAAGACACATTCTTTATGTTATTCAATTCCGCATTACCGTCCGCCCATTTTATGCATTCCTGTAAAAGCTCTATCCCGACAACGGATTTCGCCTTTTTCGCAACGTAAATCGCTATACTCCCTATCCCCGAATACAAATCAAGTACGCTGTCTCCCGGCTCAATATAAGAAAGAAGTTTGTCGTATATTTGCTCCGTTGTTTTTATGTTCGTCTGTATGAAAGAAAACACGCCAAACCTGTATTTGCTCGACCCGATTTGCTCTTCAAGATAATCAATCCCCATCATTAATTCCGTTTTTTCCACTTTTATCGCGTCGCCTATGCTCGAAGCAAGTGTCCACAATACGCCTTTAATAAAGTTAAATTTTTCTGTCAATTTTTTTGCTAATTCATAAACAACTTGAGCATCCTCATATCTCGTTACTACGTTTAATAACATACTATTATTAATCCCTTTACGAACTACAATATACCTCCAGAAACCTCTATGCGTAAACGAATCATACATAGGAAGTCCCGTTTTCTTTGCATATTCGCGGATAAACTCCAGTATCTCGGAAACATGAGGAGAAAATATCTTGCATTCTTTAATATCTACTATCTTGCTGAACGAACCCGCTTTATGCAATCCCAAAGTTAATTCCCCCCTGATATCCACTCCAAAAGAAAACTCCATTTTATTTCTGTAATTCCATATATCCGGAGATGCAACAATCGGATGCACGACAGGTTCTGATTTTAATGTCTTATGAATGTTATCTTTTACCCATTTCTCTTTATACTGTAACTGTGACGGGTAATCACAATTCTGCATTATACACCCGCCGCACATTCCAAAATGCGAACATTCGGGTTTTATCCTGTTCGGGGAAGGCTCAACAAGAACGTCCATAAACCCTTCCGCGTAAGATTTTTTATTCTTTACAATTCTGATTTCGCCTTTGTCCCCAGGTATCATATTCGGCACGAATATTACAAGCTTATCTTTTTTAACTACTCCGCTACCCTCCGGGAATGCGATGTCTTCTGCAGTCAACAAAGAAGTATTCGCAAGCCTGTTCACGGTCTCAACCGTTTTATCTATCGGCAACCCAACAATATTATTATAATCTCCTTTATAAGACTCTACAATGTTCGGCTCTTCCTGTATCCCGTAAGCCCCTGCTTTATCCTGCCATGAAGCGGTTTTTATGTATTCATCAAGTTCGGAGTCACTCAACGCTTTTATTTTTACTATACTCTTAAATACAAAATTCCGCACAATCAAAGACTGACAATTTCCTTGAGTCTTTACTATAAAAACTCCCGTATAAACCAAATGTTCTTTTCCGCGAAGCGTTTTCAACATATCACGCGCTTCTTCTTCG
>JAQTXJ010000142.1 GCA_028688815.1 bacterium
GCAGAGAACCCAGAGGAGAAAACAGCCAACAGAAGAGAAATTTGCACACAGATTTGCACAGATAAAAATGGATTAACACGGATAAAAAAAGAAATACACAGAAGAAAGAGAACAAAAAAGTTTATCCACGAATAAACGCGAATGGACGCGAATAAGCACGAATAAACGCAGAGAAGAAAAAGAGAGAAGGGAAAGGAGAAAGGTTAAAAAAACAAACTGCAACGGGACTGGGAAAATTAGTTTATTTTGAAAGGACTGAAATGACGTCGTTTTTAATGGTTTCGTAGTCGGGACGTTTGGGGTAAGATTTATAAGTTACGTGATTGTTAGATGAGGTTTCGTAAGGAATAGTTCCGGTTCGTCTGACTCCCGTTTCTTCCAGAAAATACTCGGTTCCAAAGACATTGAATTCCGGGTGATGTTGTAAAAAAATGACACCTATTTTTCTATTTCCCATAATAACGGCAAATTTATAAAGAATATCCGCATCATAGAGGTAATCGGCGGGAGCATAAGCAACTACGATGTAATTGCCTGCTTGAAATTCTTCTTTTGGTTTTTCTATCGTGGTATCAATAGCTACCTCGAACGAATAAGTCTCATAAGGCAATATGCCCGTCAGTACTTGCATAATGTCATTTTTGAGCGTGTCGTAAGAGGGAAGCGTGACATAATTTTTATAAATAAAATACTTTTCACCAAAAGGCAAGGAAGACGTCATGTCGGCAATACGTTCTTTGTCCTTATCCGAATAAAGAGATGAAGGGTAAGGTAAATTATTGTCAATTGGGCTAGTTCTTGTTTCTTCCAGAGAATATTTAGTACCTAATTTTTTATTCGGATGGTTTTTTAGAAGAACAAGCGCTACCTGTTTATTTCCTTTTATAATACCAAATTTGTAAGGGATTTTTACTTTTGGATTGAGTTCGATGGGAGCGTATGAAATTAAGATATAATCGCCGGCTTTGAAATCTTCTTTGGGTGTTTCTGCGGTATTGATAGAGATATAGTTGCCTTTCCAAAGGAAAGGTTTTGGGCCGCAGCCGGAAAGAAGAAGCGCAGCGAGAAGTAAAAGTTTAGCGTTTCGCATATGTTACCTCCTATTTTATCAACAAGTATGTTTGTAGTAAATATTCTGAAAAGGTATTTTTGTCAATCTTTTTATGCAGCATCCAAAAGCAAAGAAAAGAAATATTCACCGCAGAGAGAGCAGAAAGATTAACCACAGAGGGCACATAGAACGGAAAATTCAAAGTTGAAAGAAAAATAAACAAATAAGAGGCGTGAGAGCACAGAGAACAGGATAGAGTGCACAGAGAACGGAAAACAGAGAACGGAAAACAGAGAACGGAAAACAAATTGGAACCACGAGATTACAGACGATTACAAAATAACAAACAAAAGAGAAAAGAGTAAAAATAACAACTACTAGGATTTTGACAGGATTAACGGGATTTTGGTGGTTATTTCCAGTTATAGCCGATAACAGTTCCTAATTTATCCTAAACCGTAAATTATTTAGTTATCCCTAGTTTTGTGAAGACTAATTTTTTAATTCTTTTTGTTAAAGTATAATAAAATTTTACTTCTTCCATATCGGGGATATAAAAATCTTCGGGATAACGGATATCTACTCCAAAAGTAGACAATTCTTTTACTTCAATACCGGCAAAATCTTTATCTATCTTCTCGCACTGGTTTAGCAGATATTTTATGCTGTGTACTCTTCTTATTTCATTCTTGTGATATACTAAAAATGATTTTAAATACTTTTCTACAGCTTGCTGGCAGTGAAAACATACTACGTCTTTTACTATTTCTTTTTCGGGTAAAGCTAATTCGTGCTCTACTAACTTTAAATCATTATCTGCTTTTATAATCCATTGCTTAAGATATTTGTCTATCATAGCGTTACTCCTTCTAACAAAGCTTCTCTCGTAACACTTTCTATTTTGTCCTTATAATAAATAACATCTTTTTCTGTTCTGACAATTACATCTGCCGGGATATCCATCTCTCCCAATCTATTCGTAACCTGGCTTGCATAATGCCGCTTCTCTTTTATGGATAATTCTTGTCTAACGATTATTAAAATATCATAATCGCTTTCATTGTTAAAATTACCTCTTCCCCTTGAACCGAAAAGAATTATCCTGCAATCAGGAAGAATTAACTTTATTAATTCTTTTATTTTTATTACGTTTTTATCTTTTGTCATAATTCCTCTAATGCCCTTAAACAAGCCAAATAAACTTAATTTACGTATCATCTTAAAATACTCTGCAAAAGAAATCTTGTCAAATGATTTTTGGGGGAAGGAATAAATTCGCTTGATTTTGTTCGCTTATTTAAATTTAAACAAAAGGCGGGGGGTGTGGTCGCAAAGACGCAGAGCAAAAAACAGAAAAGGATAGGATTTTATCCACGAATTAACGCGAATATACCCTCCTACGGCGGGCAGGCACGAATTAAAACGGAAATACACAAAAGACGGAAAACAAAAACAGAATACAGAAATTGTAACCGCAGATGGCACCTACTTAAGTAGGTATAAGTTGGACTAAGTTCCTGACGGGACAAAGTCCAACTAGTCCTTCTTTAATCCTTATTCAATTCCTTAAGTTTTGCTTTGCAAAACTGGATAAGTTAGACTAATGCTCCTTCGTCGCAAAGTCTAACTAGTCCTTCTTTAATCCTTATTCAATTCCTTAAGTTTTGCTTTGCAAAACTGGATAAGTTAGACTAAGTTCCTTGTGGAACAAAGTCTAACTAGTCCTTCTTTAATCCTTATTCAATTCCTTAAGTTTTGCTTTGCAAAACTGGATAAGTTAGACTAATGCTCCTTCGTCGCAAAGTCTAACTAGTCCTTCTTTAATCCTTATTCAATTCCTTAAGTTTTGCTTTGCAAAACTGGATAAGTTAGACTAATGCTCCTTCGTCGCAAAGTCTAACTAACAGAGAAAGGATTTTGCGGGTGAATTTTGAATGAGAACTTTATTTAAATATAGTTCAATGTCCTGTAAGCACATAAAATATGGCAGCGCAACCAATCGAAATAAGAATTTTCAGAAACACAGATATTTTGTTTATTGTTTCTTTATGTTTTTCTACAATAAAAAACATTATGTCCCACGCCGTGAACAAAAATACCATTGGTAGCACAAAACTAACATTATAATGGTTATTGATAAAAATAAGAAGATATAAAACATAAATAATAATGTAAAGCATTATAAGGTTTGAAACTAATTTTAGCCAAGGAGGCATCTTAAATCTTCTATTTAGGAAAGGCCCGATTATTCCCAATGCTACCCATATTGCCAACAATATTATTGTTTTAGTTACTTCAGTCTTTTTTATTATCGCCGGAACGAGAAAATATATTACTCCAAATGCAGTAATCAAATACCCTATCCAATTATCTCTTTTTTTCTTTGCCGGTGAATTGGGTTTGTCGCTGTAGTTTTTGAATGATGCTACAAATAACACATAATAAAATAAAAAGATTGTTCCTCCGACAACAAAAGCTCCTAATAACCAAGGAGCAATTTTATAAATAAATATTTCTTTCATATTTTCTCCCAGGGATGAACCACTTCGGGTTCACCCTTT
>JAQTXJ010000143.1 GCA_028688815.1 bacterium
CAAATCCGTGGCAAAAATTCTCTTTGTTGTCTTTTTTTCGTGTCTTTCTATATTTCTTTCCTGTTTCGTGGTTAATTCCATTTCTGTTGTCTGTTTTTCGTTAATCTGTTACTCTAAAATTTTTCTTATCCGTGTAAATCCGTGGCAAAAATTCTTTCCGTTCTTTGTTTAGTGTAACTTTGTGTCTTAGTGCTTTTGTGGCATATTATTTATTTTTAATTTGACTATAGGGGGTAAAAAATGGCAAGATGTTTCGGCTCACCTTACGGCACCATTATCGGTCCCGTAGGAAATTTAACCTTTTACGTTAGTAGAGGAAAACAATTCGTTCGTATGAGACAAGATTATTCCCAATCGCTCGAAGAAAAACCCTTAGGATTCCAAAACACAAGCAAAATTCTGGCATTAGTAATGAAAATATACGGCCTCTTAAAACCGGAATTTTACAAATATTGGAAAACTTACAACAAAGACAGAATGGAAAACAGTTATTTCCTTTATCAAAATATGGGCTACCTTTTTCAGTCTTTACCCGATAAAAAACGCCCCCTCTCCAAAGATAACTGGATAAATCTTTCGGAAATGCGTCTCGTCTATGGCGGCAGGTTATCCGAACCCAAAATGAAAATAGAAAATCTTACTTACGATTCAAATAAACTTCATCTCGAATGGGACACCGGCGTCTGGAAAGACGGCGCCCCGGACGATATTGCCCATATAATCGCGCTTTATTGCGTCCCCGTAGACAAAGATGCTCTCCCCTCGAATTGTTTGTATACCTGTCAACCCGATACCCCGCCAAAAGTCTTCACGAACGCCTACACAATTTTTCGTTCTCAAATACCCACCCGCAATACGAAGGTGAACTATGAAATTAAAATATTTTACGGCAAATCCCTTCGACAAAAAGGCGAAACATCAATCCTGATACACGAAAACCTGAACCCCAAATTCCTCTCCACCTTCTTATTTTTCTCTAACAAGAGTAGTTACTCGGATATTTCCGGAACTCAGCTCTTTCCAGCTGGGCTGGATTATAGTCAAGCTCTTAGGAGTTTTACTCCTTAGAGATTGTTGTCCGGAATCTTTTGCCGGAGAGATGATTATCTGGAGCGAAGCGAAAGGTAATGCTACCACTTATTCTGACATCTCAGCCCGTACTCTCTCTACTTAACTCTTTCCGTTTTCTGTGTTAATCTAGTATTAATCGTATCCTATCTTTATGTATTCTTTTCTCTGTGTTTCTTGTGGAAATCTGTGGAATCTCGTGGTTCCATTTTGTTATCAGTTCTCTGTTTTCCGTTTACCCTGAGCTTGCCCGCCGTTCAGAGTATTTATTGGAGTTACTTGATAGGAGGGCTTGTAGAATATCTCGCCATAGGCGGAACGAAGGGTGTCTTTCTATATTTCTTTCCTGTTTCGTGGTTCTCTGTTATTTTTTAACCCAAAAGCTTTTCTTTTCTCTGCGTACTCTCGGTTTTTCTTCTCTGTGGTCTCATTTTTTTAGTTGGACTTTGTTTTCCGTAAGGAACTTAGTCTAACTTATCCAGCTCAGCTGGGCTTATCTGTTTATTTTTCGTTTTTCTCTCTGTGAACTCTGTGGTTTGATTTTCTGTTCTCTGTTTTCGTGATAGTTTCTTTTCTCTGCGTACTCTGCGGCTTTTCGTTTTGTGAATATTTCTGTTTTCCGTGAAAATCCGTGTCTTTTATCCGTGGCTAATATTTCTTGTGGTTTGTTTTTCGTTTGTTCAAACTTCCCGCAAACTACTAAACCTATAAACACTATACTTCCCCAACAGACTAGCCAGTGTCTCCAGCTTATTCTCTTCCCCTTCCAGAAGCACGATTTTATCAGGATTTAGCAACTCTATTTGTTGGAGTATATGTTTATGATTTGTATTATAAGAAGAATGAATTACAACAAAATTTATATCTGATGGCAATTTTCCACTAATATCTTTTATCCCTTTAAGTATATTATCTTCCGACATAAAAGGAGTCATTAATGTTGGCGTTATTTTTTCTAATTTCCGTATCATTTTTTCGACTATACCAAAACATATACTCCCTTCCGGCCCTATACAGGGGTTTACAGTATCAAGATTCAAAATCCCCGTTCTTAATCCGTTTGTAAAGCCCGTATTGATAAGCGATTTACAGAATTCGTGCCTATGCAAATTGTTTTCGCTTATAACCATAATTTTACCGGGTTCAACGAGTATGGATTCACAGGTCGACCAGTTTTTCCTTACTATTTCCGGGCATTTATTCCAGTTCTTTATAAATTCGTGAGTCTTGGGATCATGAGGATATCCCGACCCAAAATCCCCATATTTTTTATGTAACTCTTCTATCTCGTTGTCTCTCGTCACTTTTGCCAGAATAGACGCAGCGCTTACTATGGGATATTTCTGGTCGGCTTTTGGTATAATAATTAATTCGGGTTCGGGAATAGTTAAAAGTCTTCTTATTTTATTGGAATAATCAGGTATTGCAGAAGGAGAAACAGGCGTATCTATAATTACCTTATCCGGGCAAAACTTATTGATTAACTCAACGCTGGCGTCCATCTCGAGAATGGTTAAATTAGTTTGTTCAATGGCATCCGGCAATATTTGTATTGTTTCATAGGCAATAGCAAGTTCTTTGATAAGCGGCACAAAAGCGTTGCGTTGCGACGGAGTAAGCATCTTAGAGTCTTTTACTCCGAGTTTTTTTAATTCTTTCAATTTGGTTTCATCGCATAATACCCCACAAACAACAAGCGGACCTATAACCGGCCCGCGTCCCGCTTCATCAATCCCTAATATTTTTTTCATATCTCTATTTGCATAAGCTTATCGGGAGTATAATTTTTTCTATAAAATTAAGTTGGGGATAGCAAACTAGGGTGTTGAATATATATGAGTAACTACAAGGCATTTAACGTCTCTGCGATGAATATTTCTGTTTTTAGTGCCCTTCTCTTCATAATTTCGTTCTCTGCGAATATCTTATTCTGATTATCCTTTTTATATCTTTTTCTATTTTTAACTCTTTTATTTATGTTTTTTTCTTCTATCCTGTTTATCCTGCAAATTTGCGTTCAAAAATTTCTTTTAGTTCTCTCTTCGTCCTCAGGTGTTAGACTTTTTGTTTATTCTCTGCTCTTTCTGTCTTTTGTACTCTCTGCGTTCTCTGCGACTCTGCGGTGAAAACTTTCTCAGTATCAGGCAGTTTTAACTTCCTGCGGGATAACGCTCACAAACTTCCTTCCTGCTTTACCTTTTGTGAACTGCACTTTCCCGTCTATCTTAGCGAATATAGAATCGTCACCACTTCTTCCCGTGTTAGTTCCCGGATGTACCGGTGTTCCTCTTTGTTTTACGATTATTGTTCCGCCGGTTACAAATTCTCCGCTATATTTTTTTACTCCAAGAAACTGAGGATTGCTGTCTCTACCATTTCTTGATGCTCCAAGTCCTTTTTTATGTGCCATGTGTTTTAAGCCTCCCTATTTCAATCTTTATTAAGTAACCTAATTTTTCAAATCTGTCAATATTTAAACTCTTTTTATTTTTT
>JAQTXJ010000058.1 GCA_028688815.1 bacterium
ATCTTTTGTTTCAACGTCATAATAATGTTGAATAAGTTTGCTCCTGTCAACGTAAGTCTGCATTTTGACTTTTTCGGGATTATTCATATAGCTCTTTGCGATTTGCATTATTTCGGTAGGCATTGTCGCACCAAATAATAATTTCTGGCTGTCCCTTGGAATCATTGCAATTATCTTTTTCAAATCTTCAATAAATCCCATATCAAACATTTTGTCTGCCTCGTCAAGAACAAGAATATTTACGCGGTCTGTTTTACAGGTTCTGCGGGAAAAATGGTCTAAAAGCCTTCCCGGAGTACTAACTACTACCTCCGCATACCTCAAGTCCGTTATCTGGGGATATATGGAAACTCCACCATACACTTCAACGATATGCATCTTTTTATATTTTGAAAATTTCCTTAATTCATAAGCAACCTGATTGCAAAGTTCTCTTGTGGGGACAACGACCAATACTTGTATTCCCTTTCCGAGTACGACTTTTTCAAGAGCAGGAAAACCAAACGCAGCAGTTTTACCTGAACCGGTGAATGATAATCCGATTACGTCTTTCCCCTGTTGTATAAGCGGGATGCACTTCTCCTGTATCTCCGTGAATTCGGAAAAACCCAAATCGAATATAGCCTTCTCAAATTCCGGTTTCAAAACTATTCCTTTTGTATCCATAATATCGAAATCTCCTTCTTTTCTGCCTGCCTTTAGGCAGACCCTTCTAAAGGTTTGTTATACGCAATAAATTCTGCTAACAGGGGTAGTCCCTTTGAGATTTTATCGGCTTAACCTTTATTTTCTTATTCTCAAAACTTAATATAATAATTTACAAATGTAAATTATTTGCTCCGAACATTAGGGTAATGTGCGGTAGCAATTGTACTTATTCCACCGCGGGTAGCGAACTTTAGCTCTACTATCAATTCTTTTGGTTTCAAAATTGATACCAAATCCTTTAGTATTTTATTTACCACATGTTCATGATATATTTTTACCTGTCTGAAAGAATACAAATAATATTTCAACGATTTTAATTCCACACACACTTTATCCGGCACATATCTTATCGTTAACCGGGCATAGTCCGGCATCTTATTAAAAGGGCAAAGACAACTGAACTCATCCGTCGTGTGCTCCATATTAATTGGATTTCCTGGATATTCGTAAGGGAAAGTATCAAGCATTGAAACGTCTACGACTTCAGGCCCAAAAGTAGAACCTATGGCTTTTCTTGCCTTTTCTTCGGCAGGATGAGGGATGCGATTAACTGTTTTTCGGGGCATTGCTAATGTCTAAAGTGTCTGCAATGCGTAACGATCATTGAGATACCTAATTTGTTGCACTCGTCTATTGATTCCTGGTCCCTTATGGAACCTCCGGGTTGGACTATGCATTTAATACCTGCTTCTGCGGCAACGGTTATGGAATCATTAAACGGGAAGAATCCATCCGAAGCCATAGTAGCGTTTTTCATATCAAAACCAAAATGTTTTGCATTTTCTATTGCGATTTTTACCGAGCCGACTCTGTTGGGTTGACCTGCGCCCAACCCTATCGTCATATCTTTTTTCGCGACACATATTGAATTAGATTTCATAAATCTTACTGCCTTAAAAGCAAATTTAGCCGCTTCCATTTCGTCAGGAGTCGGTTTGACTTTCGTAACAACTTCCCATTTTTCTTCGGTGTCCGGAATTACGTCGCTATCCTGGACAAGAAATCCGCCTTCAACACATATATAAGCAGTTTTAGAAAGGGGCTTGTCTAAAGGCAGTTCCAACACCCTCAAGTTCTTTTTGGATGTAAGAATTTCTTTGGCCTTATCCGTATAAGATGGAGCGATAACAGCTTCAAGGAAAGTAGCGGTTAATTCTTTTGCAAGTTCTTCCGTAACTTCGGAATTCGCCCCTACTATTCCGCCATAACTTGATGTCGGGTCCGTAGAATGAGCTTTTTTGTATGCTTCTGTAATGTTTTTATCCGTAGCTATACCGCAAGGATTTGCGTGTTTAACTATGCAAATACAAGGTTCCGTAAAGCTTTTTATCGCAAGAAGTACGGCATTTATGTCTTGAATATTATTAAATGACAGTTCTTTCCCCTGTAACTGCCGGGCAGAAGTAAGGTCAATGCTATTATTTTGTCCCACTGTTCTGTAAAGAGCCGCCGATTGATGAGGGTTTTCGCCGTATCTTAGCTGCATTACTTTTTCGCAGTTTATTCTCAGCGAATCTTCTCCCATAAATTCCGCTACTTTTGAATCCAACCTGCTTGTTACCCTGAAAGCTTCTTTTGCAAATTCAAGTCTTGTATCCTCGGAAATACTGCCGGATTTATTAAGCTCTTCTATTACTCTTGGATATTGGGAAGGATTCGTAATACAGGCAACAGATTTATAATTTTTTGCGGATGCCCTCATAAGAGTAACGCCACCAATATCAATAGTTTCAATTCCGGGTTTTTCTTCAAAAGGATATAGATTACATATGACAAAATCAATTAAAGGAATATCCAGTTCTTTAAGTTGGGAAACGTGTTCAGGAATTGACCTATCCGCGAGTATTCCTGCAAAGATCTTATGATTTAAGGTTTTTACCCTACCGCCAACCATATCGGTAAAACCGGTAAGAGTATTTGTACTTTCACATTTTATATTGTTTGTTTCAAGGAATTTTTGCGTCCCGCCGGAAGCAAAGATACGAATATTTTTAGACTGCATGGCTTTCGCTAATTCTGCAAGTCCCGTTTTGTCTGAAACACTAATTATTGCGCTGCTCATTTTATTATATCTCCTTATTCTATTACTGTTTTTAATATGGTTAAAGATATTTTATTACACAAAGCATCTATCCCCGATTCTTCGGTTTCGTTAAACGGGTATACATGCCATTCGCTAAGTTCTTTCGATAATAATACTTTTTCCGATTTATCTTTATAAGTAAGTTTTACCATAATTTCTATTTTATAATCTTTAACATTCTCTTTGTCGTCGTAGGAAAAAACTTCTCTTTTATACTGCAAAATTTCACCTGTCAGTATAGACTCTGCATTGCTTTTGTCAAGAACTTTTAATCTGTTATCCTGGATAAAAGCATCTATAACGGATTTTGTCAATTTAGTCTCGAGTTCATACTGGGATGTTTTATTCTCAAATACCGGAATGGCAACTGAACGAATATTCCTTGATGAAAAACCCTTGAAATTATATGTACATCCAAAAACTACCAAACTAAAAAAAATCAAAAAATAGAATTTTTTCATAAACAGATAAAAAACAGGGCAGGTATTTTTTCAAATACCTGCCCGATATAATTATCGTTAATTATTCTGCATCTTCTTCTTCCGGTGTTTCTGCTGGTGTTGATTCAGCTGCTGCCTTTACTGTTTCAGGAAAATAGAAATGGAAAGATATGCCTGATGCTGAACTTATAGCCAATGGTGTTCCAAAAGTTTCAAGCGTTTTATAATCATCTTTCATTCCAACCGTATCATTTTTTGTTTCGCCATACATTGAAATAGCTACTCCAAAGGAACATTCAAATGAGAAATTGTCGGTTACATAATACTCGGGCGATAGTCCAATCCTGAATCCCATATTTGTCTTTGTTCTGTCCTCTACCTGATTCAAATTGTCGTTCATTATATAAGAAATTCCTGCAATTCCGTTCAAATGAAATTTATCTGCTTTTGCTATCGGATAAAGAACTAATGCCGTAAAATCTAATGTCATTGAAGAAGCTTGCGTTGTAGCGCCACTTTCTGCGCCTTTATAATCTACACGCGCTTCGCCCTGGAATCCAACTTTTTCTGCCCAGTATTTATAGGATACTGCTGAATTTTTTGCATCATATCCTATACCCATTTTTGCTTCTGCAACTGTTATAGTAGCCATAATTGCTACAATGCTTAACAATGTTTTCATTTTCCCTCCAAAATTATTTATCTGAGGAGTATAAATTCCGATACCCCTTTATCTCCTCTTCTAAAAGGGACGGCATATGCTTCATTATTCTCACCCCCTACTTCTTTTAGTCAATTAAATAAATTAGCTTTCAAGATAAGTTCAATTATTATGTTTGTCAATAAAATTATTGTTTATTACGCACAAAATATAAACTTCAAAGGCAATAATCTCAAGTTATTATGTATATGACAACAATAACTTAATATAACGGCTTTAACAATAAACTTGTTGACAAAAGTAAACTTTATTATAAAAATAGAAAGATTATGGAGGAAATAATGAAATCAGACAGAGAAAGTATTTTACAGTTAATCGACACTTCATTCCTTGATTTTAAGGAAGGAGAAATAATAAAAGGTAAAGTTATTAGGATAACTGATAGAGACGTTGTTGTGGATGTAGGCTTTAAGTTTGATACCATAATCTCTATCGAAGAATTTGATAATCCTTCGGCTCTTAAAGCAGGAGAACTTATAGAAGTTTTCGTTGATAAGGTAGAAGGAAGAGAAGGCATAATAAGACTTTCAAAAAGCAAGGCGGATTCTCTCAAGATGTGGAAAGTCCTTTCGGACATACACGAACATAATATTTCCATAGAAGGGAAGGTCAGCAAATCCATCAAAGGTGGATTTATGGTTAACATAAAAGGAGTAGAGGCCTTTTTGCCGGGATCCCAAATTGATACGGACGAAAACGAACAAAGTCATATGGTCGGCAAAATAATGAATTTCAAGGTAATCAAACTTGATAAAATTAAGAATAATGTCGTAGTTTCAAGAAAAGCAGCCAGAGATGAGGAACTGGACAAAAAAAGAAAAGAATTGTGGGAAAAAGTAGAAGAAGGAGCAGTAACCGAAGGGTTAGTCAAAAAAATTACCGATTTCGGAGTATTTGTAGATATCGGCGGAGTCAGCGGACTTGTTCATATTTCGGATTTATCATGGGGGAAAGTTAATCACCCGTCTGAAGTAGTACAGGAAAATGAAAAGGTAAACGTTAAAATCTTAAGAATAGACAAAGAAAAAGGACATATAGCATTAGGTATAAAACAACTTACTCCTTATCCGTGGGATAACATTGAAAGTAGGTATCCCGCAAATTCACAGATAAAAGGGAAAGTTATTTCCATTACTGACTACGGTGCGTTTATTGAACTTGAACCCGGAATTGAAGGATTGTTACATATTTCGGAAATGTCCTGGGGACACGTTACAGCGCCATCTCAGTTGCTCGCGGTAGGAGATACCATATCGGCAATAATTTTAAACGTAAATAAAGAAGAAGAAAAGATTTCCTTAAGCTTAAGACAATTACAGCCAAATCCATGGGAAAAAGTAACCGAAGAGTATCCACTGGATTCGCTTGTTAGCGGGACCGTAAAGTCTTTTTCAAGATTTGGAGCTTTTGTTGACCTTAAAGATGGCATAACGGGCTTTTTACCGCTCGCAAACTTCTCATGGACGGAAAGGATTGAACATGCTTCCGACATATTAACCCGTGGCAAAAAAGTTAAATGCAAAGTTATTTCGATTGAACCGGAAAAACAACGCATAATTCTCGGGATAAAACAACTTACACCTGACCCATTGCTTACGGTTAATGACTTGGTCGGAGAAAGTTTTAAATGCAAAATAAAAGAAGTCGTTGAAAAGGGAATTGTAGTGAAATTTGAAGTAGACAAACAGAAAATAGAAGGTTTTCTCCCGGCATCTCATCTTGCAAAAACATCTAAAAAATGGCAGGAAAAATATGAAGCCGGAGATGATATGGAACTTATTCTCGTAGAAGTAGATGCAGAGAAGAGAAAAATAATTCTTTCGGAAACAGGAAAAGTAGTAAAAGAAAAAGAACCGGAAGAAGAAGAGACGAAAGAATAATCCTGTCCTTTTGCAAAACGTTACATAGGAAATAATTAAGAAAAGCAAACCTTCGGGTTTGCTTTTCTGTTTGTAGGACCTATTTAAACTCCTGTTTATAAAACTGTCTACTGGTAAAAACAAAATGCGAAACATAAAACTTGAAATCGAATACGATGGAATGAATTTTTACGGCTGGGAACTTCAACCACATAAACGTACGGTAAGGGGAGTTCTCGAATCTGTATTGGAAAGCATCTTGCAGGAAAAAATTAAACTCGCCTGCGGAGCAAGAACGGATACGGGAGTCCACGCCATTTCCCAGATAGCAAATTTCAAAACGGAAACAAAAATTACTCCGAGAAAATTAAAACAGGCGCTATTGCACTTACCACAAGATGTTTGCGTTAAGTCCGTAAACGATATGCCTTTAAACTTTAACGCTCACTTCGATGCAGTTTCAAGAACTTATTTATATAAATTAGTAATAGGGAAATCTCCTACCAGAAGATACGGAATCTGGGAATATAAATTTCCATTGGATATAAAACAAATCAAATCCGTGCTTCCATTGTTTTTAGGAAAACACCGGTTTGATTTTTTTGCCAGTAAAGATGAAGGCAAATGCGATATAAAAACGCTGAAAATTATTCAAAAAAAGAATGATATTGTATTTGAAATCTGCGCAGACCATTTTTTAAGAAAAATGGTACGATTGATTATTGGAACACTTACTGAATTTGGAAGAGGATATCTCAGCGAAAAAGATATTCGAGATGCAATTGACTGTAAAAAGAACGCAAGAAAATTCCTTTCCGCTCCGCCACAGGGGTTGTACTTAAAAGAAATAAAATATAAATAACCGCTCGTTATATATACTCATCCTTACGAAATACACCATTCATAGTTTAGATAATATGTGTCTTCCATAACAAAAGAAGCCCTTCTGTGTTTAGCAGAAGGGCTTCTTTTGTTAGTTAATTTCTTATTTCATCAATACCAATTTTTTCGTCTCTTTGTAATTCTTGGTTCCACCTTTGGCATTGAACTTTGCAAAGTAAACTCCGGCAGGATAGTCTTTTGAATTTAAATTCATCTTGTAATATCCCGGCACCTTTTCTCCATCCACTAATGTCTTTACACATCTTCCAGTAAGGTCATAAAGTTTCAATGATACTTTGCTCGTTACTGGTATCTGGTACATAATAGTTGTCTGTTTAATGGTAGGATTAGGGTAATTTTGGTATAACTTGAATATTCTCGGAATAGACATTGTTCCTTGCCCGCCGCCACTTTCACCGGAAAGTTCATCTATACATATTGTTCCAAGTCCGCCATCCGTTGCCGTTCCGCCACCTTTTGTCCCGCCAGTTACGGATACCGTTCCTGAAAAATCAGTTTCATTTCTCAATAATGTAACTCTTCCGCCTGAGCCACCACCGGCATAGCAATTAGATATTGCTCCACCATTCCCACCTTTAGCGTTAAGCGTTCCATTTCCTGAGAGGTAATTAGCCATAATTAATATGCTTCCACCTGAGCCACCGCCAGAAGCGTATCCAGATTTTGAAATTCCATTTTCTCCGTTTACGGAAATCGTGCCGTTAAGCACTATTTTTCCGCTTGAACAGTCAAGTTTCACTTTTCCACCGCCTGAACCGCCACCCCATCTGTCTGAAGTAGAATAGTTTCCACCGCCTGACCCAAGATCAAATGAAGAGCAGGTATCACCATAAGCAATTCCACCATCTCCCGTACCATTTTGAGTATAGTAAGTTCCATGACCACCCGTATTACCGTATCCTGCACCTCCTGCTCCATGTGAGCTGCTTACAGCAGCGTGTCCATAACCGGTTCCCTGATTTTTTGCATATCCTTTATTATCTGCGATAAGATATGAGCTTGAGCCAAGGACTATACTATCCGTTGCCCCAAGTGTCATATTTCCTACTATTGAATCCCCTGAAGAAAGTTTAATAAATCCAATCGGGAATTCCACGCCTTTTATAAACGCTTCTCTACTATCGGAAGATACGTTTGTTTGTACCGGTGATATGAAGAACACAGTATTCCCTTGATATCCTTGAAGCAAAATACTACCGCATTGACCATCAAGAGCATTTCCTGGACCCGTTCCGCCGTTTGCTGATATTCTTCCATCAAAAGTCGAAATTATATATTTAGCGTATATTCTTCCACCTGAGCCACCACCTGAAGTAGTGTTACTTGAGCCGGTAATACCTTCTCCTCCGTTAGCACAAATTGTTCCCGAGCCTTCAAAGTAAGTTGTTTGCAGGGCTATACTTCCTCCTGAACCTGCCCCTGAAACTTTTGTTGAACTAACGCCTTTCCCATCTTGTCCATCAGAGGAGATTTTTCCTGTAATTGTTAGTGTATCCGAACATATTAATTTCACTTTTCCTGCGCCGCGACCGCCTTTTGCCCAGAGTGTAACGTCTGAATTGCCGCCGCCAGAACCTAATTCCCAGCTTGTGCTATCTCCATAAATCGCGCCTCCATATTGAGCCGTATCGCCTTCAACATTTGAACCACCATTTCCTCCGCGCCCCGCAAAACCGGATCCTGAGGCTCCATGAGAAGTAGAACCTATAATTCCGGCACCATTACCGGAACAGGCAAGATAACCACAGGTATCAGAATTTAATATACCGAGTATTCTTGCATTTTTAGCTTCTATAACAAGCCATCCAGTTGAATCTGAACTGTCAAATGGCTGAACATTCATAACTGCATTGGATTCTATTCTAAGTGTTTTTATATTCCAATTGTCTCCCATAACTTTTCTTGTACTATCAACTGTCCATATCCAATCAGCGTTTCTGTAGTCTTTACCTTTTTTGATTGAGAAGTTATTATCGCTTGTGTCTGAGCCCATATTGCCTGTTGTCCCATCATATCCTGTAGCAAGAATCCTGCACGCATTGGAAGATGCAAGATTAGGAATGATACAATTTTTACTCCATTCCCCGGCAAGTTCATTCGGATAGATTGAGCCAAGATAATATGTATCACAATTAGCTATTTCATAATTATAAATCATTGATAAACGAACTGAATCAACAATTACGTTATCCTGCCCATAAACAGAAACTGAATAAGTATCTCCGGCAGCAAATATTTCCCCTCCATTAGGATATATCACATTGATATTAGGAGATACTGTATCTACTTGAGGAACTGGTGTAGCTTCTCCCGAAGAAGCTATTATGTATTCTCTTTTATATCCTGATTTCAGTGCAGATTCAGGAGGAGTAAATGTAAATTCTACATAATTGTTTGATGTAAATCCTGCTGCTATTCCATCCTGATATGATAATTCGTCAGTAACATCTCTTGGATTACTACCGGAAGTATCATAACGGATTGCGGTTTCGAAATTACAATGGGTAACCTCGATGTCGCCTGTAGGCTTAGCAGGTTCGGATTGAGGCACACGAGTACAATATGAAATCTTATTTATGGTAGCTTTGCCGCCCGAATCTCCAACTGCAGTGAATCTCAAAACAAGATTCCCTGTTCCGCCTGCTTTGCAACCCTCAAGGTTTATAAACTGTTCCGATGGTTTTTCTCTTGGAAAGATTGTTGCAAGTGATTCTGAACCGCAGGTTACAATTAATGGGATGTCTGTATTATTTTCTCCGGTAATGCAAATAGAGGAATAAGCAGTATCTGTTACATTACCAAAATTTGCTTCTACGTAACCACCTGCCGGTATTGTTTCGTATTCCGTATCCGGGTAAGAAACGAGAAATTTAACATCATAACCTGAGTCAGACAGACAAACATCCGGGACTTTTTCGCTGGCATGATGCATTATTTCGCCATAAGGAGTAGTGCTGATTATAGTGCTATCCGAATGGTCTATGGCAATAAGCCTGATTTGGTCAAGGTAAGTGTTGCCTCCAGTATTTCCATAAACCCTGAATACACATTTGCCATTTTTTAACTGTAAAGTAGTTTCTAATTTACAGAAATCATCCCAATTTAAACCGAAATAAGTGGAAGGAAGAATTGTATTATCATTTACAAAATTAGTCCCATTAAATGAATGGATTATAGGACATATCTTTTTTAAAGAAGTGGGGGTATAGAACTCGCCTCCTTCCCTCCAGAATTCAACAACAGTGAATCTACGTTCATCGTGAAAAGGATAGCTACCGTTTAATTCATCTGATGTAGGAGTAAAATCATAGCCTGACCCCCAAAGACGCGTTAGCTGTCCAAAATTATCCGCCGTCCACCCGGGACAAATTCCCCAGTATTTTTCTGCACTATATTCATTCGTGCAATTTACATGCCCTATTATAACAATATTCAAAACACCTTTATATGCTTGTAGTTTAGTCAAAACAGGGTCAAGAGAGTTTGTTGGATCAGGAATAAGATTATGTGCAAACAAAATAACATTATTAGAAATATCCATATTTTTTACTCGCAATAACTCGTATTCTGTTAGCCACGGTAAAGTTCCATATTTGGTATGATCGGTACCTGCTGACGGGGTTTTCCAATCCTGATGATAATAATTTGTAGGAGTTTGACATTGTGATCTCGAAACAAAATCTGCATAGGTAAAGTGCCATGTTTTTCGGTTAACAAGACAAAGATTACCACGTTTTTCTTCTATCCATCTAAAACGAATATCAAATCCGCCGTTGGTAAACTTATATAAATGGTCATGAACGTTATCGGAAGAAACCGTTCCATTGTCATTATACTGCACGTTATACATCCCGCAGCATAAAATTCCCGTATTGTCAGTGGACCAATTACTACTTTTAGCAATAGCGAAATTTTCCGGAGTAACATTACAGGGATAATTACCGCCAAACTTCTCTGCAAATTTGGACTCACATCCTGTTTGGTAATCCCCCCCACGGATAAAACATATCATGGTTTCCCATAACCGGGATCCAAGGAATGGAATAACTTTTCATAATATTTATAATGTTATCATAATAGGCTGGACTTGCGCTAGCGCTAGGATCAGCCGCACTTCCTTGATCACAGATGTCTCCACCTAATAATATAAATTGTAACTTATCTCTGTTTGGATAGGTTGTAGAAAGCCATTTCATCACATTGCTTACGCCCCAATCCAAAGGCGCTCCTATAGGAGCGTATCTGTTGTGAATATCAGGTAGTATTACAAATGAACCATAACAAATATGAGGGCCAACAGCATTATGGGGAAGAATAGGTTGCCATACCCATAAACAACCATCCTCCTTACTATCGGAAAAAATATTGTGCCAATAAGCTTTTTCTACTCGTGCTCCCGTGTAATAACCTCCCTGTTTTGTCCACATAAAATTAGAAGAAGCATATATGTTTACAAAAATCAAACTAATCGCTACAATCCAAAATTTTACCGCATTTTTACACCTCATCCTATCCTCCTATCTTAATTATTTTTACAAACTTGCTATTAGTTTGTTTGCCAATAATTCTTATAAAATAAATTCCGGACTTCAGTTTCTCCCCGAAAACCATATCTTTTGTTTCCTCTAATAATCTCCCCCCCATATCATAGATCTGAACCTTATAATTTTCTTTTGAATCCTTTAATACAGATTTATCATTGACTGTCAGTTTTATGCTTTGGGCAAATATATTAGGGCAGATGTTTATTGCCCAATATTTATCATCGTTTTTCTCATTTTCTTCTATCCCATAAACGTTTCCAAGAGAATCCATTTTTATTAAACAACATTTTCCACCATCATAAGGGTGAGTCAGGACAGTCTTTTGGTATCCGGTTAAAATATACCCGCCATCCGATGTTTGCTGGATACAAAAAGACTTATCGTAATCGGGGCTGTCATAGGTTTTTGTCCACATTGTATCACCTGATGGATTCGTCTTTATAACTACGCAAGACCCACCCGTTGTTATATAGCCACTGTCTGTTGTTTGTTGTACACAAAATGCCGACGATATACTGTTACTTCCACTAAAAGTTCTTGTCCAGAGAGTATCACCCGAAGAATTCGTTTTAATCAAATACGCGCTTGTGAAAGAATCAGAAGAACTTGTGCTTCCTGAAATGATATATCCGCTATCTGTTGTCTGTTGAATACATTTAGCCACTTCGTTATTATTTTCAGCGCCTTTACTGAAAATTTTCGTCCAGAGCGTATCGCCCAAGGAATCTGTTCTTATCAAATACACATCTTGTCCTGAATGAAAACTTGTGTCCATAATAGTTCCCGCTATAATGTACCCTTTATCATCTAATTGCAAAACCCAGTTGCCGTCAGACAAAATACCGCCGAGAGGCAGAGAATATACTTTAGTCCACATAGTATCTCCCAGGGAATCTATCTTTAAAAGACAGGGCAGAGCATCCCACATCGTCCCCGTAATGATATACCCCCCGTCCGTAGTTTGCTGAACACAAGTTCCCCAATCATTGGCGGCGCCGAGACTTCCATAGAGCCTTGTCCATAGAGTATCACCGAGGGAATCAGTCTTAACTAGTAAAATATCCCATCCACCTATAACAAAGACAGAAAAAATGCTTCCGGTTATAATATAACCGCCATCCGTTGTCTGCCGGACAGACCAACCAAATGCATTTGAAGGATTACCGGGAAGAAAAGAGATTTTTTTCGTCCAGAATGCGTTACCAAGAGAATCAGTCTTTAAAAGATACACGTACGAATAATCTCCCAAAAGAGACCCGCTCATCCCCGCTACGATATATCCGCCGTCTGTTGTCTGTTGAACGGAATAACCTGCAATTGGCTGAGTATCCGCATAAGTCCGTTCAAAAGTTATTACTGCATTAGAAACTAACGGAGTAATAATTAAAAACACAATTATTGCCGTAATTATCTTTTTCATTTTTCTTTTATGTTAAAGTTTTATTATCTAAAATTATAACATCTTTACAGATTCCTTTTCTTATATATCCGCATAATTTTATTAAGTCAAGAAATAAATTAAATGATATATTGCATTTCTCGTTCTAATTCTTGTCAATAAAAAATCATTGCAAAATATCTATATTTCTTCCCATTTTGGGACATTTTTCCGCACATTATCAAAAACACATTAATAATTAAATACAGCGATTTGTATGTCAAAATAATTGTAACTTTATGGATAAACTTTATTTATGCAACAACAAATAATTTGAAGAGTTTATTGAAAGAATATAAATAACCGCTCGTTAAATATACTCCAGCATTCGCTTAAGTGATAAGGAAGCTTTTCTTATTATGTCGTCCGTAAGTTCTAATCTGTATTGATTTTCTTTCCCGTTTAAATCAGATTCCGCCAGTAAGGCAAGATATATGTCTTCAAGTTTGGTAAGTTTCATATTTTTACACATTCTTGCCGGACCGAGAGTATAAAAAATCTTGCCTGGATTTTCTTTCTTTAACCTGTGAATTATACCTTCTTCCGTTCCGATTATTATCTCTTTTGCCTTTGAAGCCTTTGCAAATTTTAACATTCCATCCGTGCTTAATACTTCATCAGCAAGCTCAACTACTTCATTTTCGCATTCGGGATGAACAATTATTGGAGCGTTTTTATGAGATTTTCTTGCTAACTTCACATCTTCTGCCGTCATTTTAGAATGGACATAACAATGTCCCATACAGGATATAATTTTTTTGTCGGTGAATTTTCTTACATAATTGGCTAAGTTTTTGTCGGGGACAAATATGATTTCTTTGGCTTTTATGTTTTGCACTACTTTTACTGCATTTGCCGAAGTGCAACATACGTCCGTTATCGCTTTAACGTCTGCGTTGGTATTTACATAAGAAACGACAACTGCATCCGGGTGTTCTGATTTAAGTTTCTCTAACTGTTCAACACTAATCATATCCGCCATTGGACAGGTAGCGCCCATTCTTGGGATAAGAACAGTTTTGGAAGGGGAAAGTATTTTCGCCGTTTCCGCCATAAACTTAACCCCGCAAAAAACTATTACTTTGCAATCCAATTCCGAGGCTTTTCTTGACAGTCCAAGTGAATCTCCCACATAATCCGCAATATCCTGAACTTCGCCTCTCTGGTAATTATGCGCAAGAATTACGGCGTTGTGCAACTTTTTAAGTCTACCAATTTCTTCTTTTATTTCCATTTTTTCAACAAATCCTTTTTATGAAACCGCAGATAAACACAGATAAACGCAAATGATTAAAATTCATTGACCAACCTCTTTATTTCTAGTTTAGGACGACAAAAGTTCAATATTAGACCCAATTTCAATTTGGTCGCCTTAAGATAATTTATAATCTGTGCCTCATGGATTTCATCTATAAACTTTACTGCTTTTATCTCTATAATTATTTCATCTTCAACTAAAATATCAGCGATATAATCTCCTACAATTTCCTTTTCATAATAAACTTTTATTGGCGATTGTTGTGCAATCTTAAATCCTGCTTTTTTGAGTTCTAACGCTAACGCATTTTCATAAACCTTTTCTAAAAAACCACATCCCAAAGTATTATGAACATTGAAAGCGCCTCCAATAATTTTCTCCGATATTTCATTCAATCTGCGTTTATTTGCGTCCATCTGCGGTTACTTGTGTTATTTCCTATACAGAGGGGACATTTTCCGTAACCTTTCAACGATTCTAGGCAAGACTTCTATTACTTTATCAATGTCTTTTTCCGTAGTATATCGCCCTATGCTGAATCTTAGCGCCCCCTGCGCAGTTACAGGAGACACACCCATTGCCACAAGCACGTGCGACGGGTCAAAAGAACCAGACGTGCAGGCTGAACCCGTAGAAGCGCATATCCCTTCGGAATCAAGGTCCAACAGCATTGACTCGCCTTCAACGTATTTTATACATACGTTTAATGTTCCGGCTAACCTGTTTGTTGGATGCCCGTTAAGAACTACTTCATCTATTCCTTTTAATATTTTATTTTCCAATTTGTCTCTTA
>JAQTXJ010000059.1 GCA_028688815.1 bacterium
CCCTGCTTTAAGGTAAGAACAAACCCCATCAAAATTGTATAAAACATATTCTCTCCTTTATTAACCGATAGGACAGTTAATGACTAATCAATAATCCTCAACAATAAAAAAGTCAAATATTTTTTGGAGGAGGAGATTATAAACACAAAAGACAAGCGTCTGGTATCTTTTTTACACTTGACAATAAATTCGATTTTGCTAGCATTATCTGATGAATAGATTAATTTTATTAATAGGATTTATATTACCTTTACAGATTTTTGGACAGGTATGGGTGGCGAGATATAACGGGTCAGTTAGTAGTCCGGGAGCTTATGACGTTGCGTATGCAATGGCAGTGGATGACAGTGGGTATATCTATGTAACAGGAGAAAGTTGTGATACAGCATGGTCTGACTATATGACGATAAAATATAATAGTGCAGGGGACACAATGTGGGTCAGAAAATATAACGGACCAGATAATAGCGATGACCAAGCGTATGCAATTGCAGTAGATAAAAATGGGAACGTATATGTAACAGGAAGAAGTGTTGGTACTGGTACAGGTTATGACTATGCAACATTGAAATATAACAGATTAGGTACCGAAATGTGGGCTAGAAGATATAATTATAGTAGTTCTATTTACAATACAGATGGAGCGAATTCAATTGCAGTGGATGACAGCGGAAACGTATATGTTACTGGAGATAGCTATTCGGGAACGAATTATGACTATGCGACAATCAAATACAACAGTTCTGGAGATACAATATGGGCTAAGAGGTATAACGGGCCAGAGGATAATCACGATAAAGCATACGCAATAGCAATAGATAATAGTGGAAACGTGTATATAACTGGAGAAAGTAGTCTTTATAGTGGTACCTATGCAACAATAAAATATAATAGTTCAGGAGATACGATGTGGGTTAGGAGATACAGTGCAGCAGGAAAGGGTTATAAGGCTTATGAAGAGCCAAAAGAATATGACTATAATAAGACCAAAGGATTTGCCAGAATGGGAGGGGGAGCAGCAATAGCAATTGATAATAGTGGAAATGTGTATGTAACGGGAGAAAGTTGGGACTCCAGTTTTGGTTATGCTACGACAATAAAGTATAACCTTACAGGAGATACGGCATGGGTTAGGAAGTATTATTCCGGAAGATGGGCTGAAGGAACGGCTCTTGCATTGGATAGCAATGGAAATGTTTATATAACAGGAAGGGAAGGACATACAATAGGAGATACTACTGTTGATTATGTTACAATAAAATACAACAATTCAGGGGATACAATGTGGGTAAGAAAATACAATGGGACTGGAAATAGAATTGATTGTGCAACAGGAATTGCATTAGATAACAATGGGAATGTTTATGTAACAGGATACAGTGAAGGTAATGGAACTTATACTGACTATGCAACGATAAAATACAGCAGTTCAGGCAGTGAAGAATGGGTACAGAGATATAATGGACCTGGAAATAATACAGATTATGCATACGCAATTGCAGTAGATAATAAAGGATATGTATATGTAACTGGAATAAGTCATGGAATTGGGACGGATGACTATCTGACGATAAAATATTCGTGTGTAGGAATAGAGGAGAAACAGTGGCCGGTGGTCAGTGGCGAGTGGTCAGTGACTGCAAGTCCGAATCCGTTTGCGCAAAAGACAGTGGTCAGTGGCCAGTGGTCAGTGGACAGTAAAACGAAAATACGGATTTATGATATAAGTGGGAAATTGGTAAAAGAGACTAAAGATAATGTTATAGGGAAAGATTTAAAATCTGGAATTTATTTTGTAAGGGTAAATGATTACAAACCGATAAAAGTAGTGAAAATGTCCTACATAAAGTAGGTAAGTGTAAAAGAGATTCTCCTCCAAACAGACCTGCCAAAAATATCGGTAGGCAAGCCGGCGGACAAGTTCTCCCGATAACTTGCCTGACGGCAGTCAGGAATCGGAATCAGAATGACAAAAGTAAGAAAATGTTTGGTAATATAGTATTTAATTTTTTTATAATTAAATTGACCAGTTTATAATTTCTCATATTATTAACTTATGCCTGATAAAAAAACATCTGCTTTTAAGATTATTCGTAGATTCTTGAAATTCCTCAAACCCTATTGGAAAAAGGGAATAATAGCATTCTTTTTTATGGTGCTTGCGGTAGGGTTACAACTTCCTATGCCCTTCCTTACTAAATACCTTATTGATAAAGTAATAGTCCTTAAATCATTTGGACTTTTGAATATCATTGGATTTGTCCTTATAGGCGTTTTAATCGTTAGAGTAGTATCGGCATTTATAGAATCCTTCCTTCTTACTACTTTCCGGGGGAGAGTGCTTTTTGATATCAGGATAAAATTATTTGAACATCTCCAGAAACTCTCGTTATCGTTTTTTCATAAACAGAATACAGGCTATCTTATGTCAAGGGTTTCCGGTGACGTCGATGCTGTCCAGGGGTTACTGGCAGATACGCTTGTTTCATTTAGTCAGAATATTTTGGTTTTTATTGCAGGGATTGCCTGCACTTTATACATTCATCCAAAACTTGCCTGTATCTGTTTTGGGATACTACCATTTTATCTATTGTCGCTCTGGATATTTAACAAACGAATCAGGAATATGAGTTATGAAGTCCGTGAAAGATATGCTAAAGTACAGAAAGACCTTCAGGAAATACTTTCGGCGGTATCCCTAATAAAAGCTTTTACCGGAGAAAAAAAAGTTACTATACGGCAAATCAAAAGCCTAAAGGAAGCCATAAGAAAGGATATAAGACTTGACATAACTGCTACAGTTGCATCATTATCTTCCGCCATTATTTCTTCTGCAGGGCCAATTGTTCTAATCTGGTATGGATGCGCCGAGATAATGAGAGGGAACCTTACTATTGGTGGACTCATTGCTTTTAATTCATTTATTGGTTATTTATTTGCCCCGGCACAGGGTCTTTTTAATCTCAGCATTGGTATTCAACGCTCGCTTGCTGCCTGTGAACGAATATTCGAAATAATGGATATTGCCCCGGAAAAAGAAGGTGAAAAAGATATCAGGATAACAAACGGAGTAGTTGTATTTAAAGATGTTAGTTTTTCTTATGACGATAAAGAACCTGTTTTTGAGAATGTTTCTTTTAAGGCGGATTCAAACGAAATAGTTGCTATCGTCGGGAGAAGCGGAGTCGGAAAGACAACGCTTGTTTCACTTATACCGCGATTTTATGAGTTGCAAAAAGGGAAAATACTCATAGACGGGGAAGACATAAAAGATGCAAAATTAAAAAGTCTAAGGAAACAAATCAGTATAGTAGCGCAGGATACTTTTTTGTTCTCCGATACACTAAAAGAAAACATAAGATTTGGCAACTCTGGCGCAAAAGACGGAGACGTAGAGAATGCCGCAAGACTTGCGTATTGTGAAGAATTCATAAAAGAAATGCCGGACGGGTATGACGCAAAAATCGGAGAGAGAGGTGTAACTTTATCCGGTGGACAACGACAAAGAATTTCCATAGCAAGGGCAATTTTAAGAAACCCGAAAATTTTAATTCTTGATGAGGCTACATCAAGCCTGGATTCCGAATCCGAAAGATTAATACAGGAAGCCTTAACTCCGTTAATGAAAGACAGGACTACATTTATAATAGCGCACAGGTTATCAACCATTCGGAATGCGGATAAAATAATTGTTTTGGATGACCATAAAATTGCAGGAATAGGGAGTCACTCCGAGCTTTATGAAAATTGTCCCGCGTATAAGCAATTATACAACGAGCAATTTTTGGTTTAAGCCCCCTTCCCCGCGTCTCTCCAACTTCGGACTATCCGTTACTGTTTTCGTGTTTTTCTTTTTTATCTTCGTTTTATTCGCCCTGTATGCCCTTTGGACCTATCCTGATTTCTCGGAGCAAATTGGAATTTCCCCCGAAAAGGATTAAAAGAATTAAGTGTTTCAGATAAAAATGAATTTTTTAAAATATTAATATTTTACTAGAAATCTTAATATTTTACTAGGAATTTTTCTTGCAAAAGTCTTGAGATATATTTAAGGTGAACATTATGGAAAGAGGAGGTGAGATAAAATGTACAATAAGATACTAAGTGATGGAGAGATGCAAGCAATAACAGGAAGCAGTATAAGAAGCGCGCAGTTTTGGATATGTGCAGGTGTAGGACTTTTAACAGGACTTATAACCACGAATCCTGCAGTAGGTTTGGGCTCGGCAATGATTTGTGAAGATTTGGTCAACGCTGATCCGCTTTATTAAACTACACTTAATCAAGGGATACATTTCTTCGCAAGAAATGTATCCCTTGATAGGAATACGATATTTTGTTAAAAACTTCTTAGAATCAGAAATTAAAACTGAATTTTTAAGAGGTCAACTAAATGAGATTATTTCTATTTTTGGACGGATTCTTAGTATCTATTTTAGGTCATTATGCTTGACAAAAGATTTCAACAAAGCAATACTTAAAGTATGTCAATTTTAATACACCTTATTCGTAATGATATAAAAACCTTAAAACGAAAATTTTTAGGCGAGCCTTTGTTTTTATTCTGGCTGGTCTTTGCTTTTCTGTTTTTTCTTTCTTACTTTAGGATATTGGACACAACTTATGAAAAATATCTTAATGTAGATAAAGTCCTTTTGATACAACATTCTAATTTTGTATTTTTGAGCAGTCTTCTTTTTACTTTAGTCTGGGGAGGATTTGTTTTACACAGAGGTGTGTACCGAGAAAATGATACGCTGTTTTGGAGTTTTCCGCTTACCGATTCCAATAAATTGATATATTTACTTCTGAGATTTTTTGTAGCAAATTTATTAATACAGGCATTTCCAGTGTTATATTTTATTATGCTTTGCCGAGTTATGCACGACATTCATAATACAATTGAGATAATCAGCAGTCTTTTATTATTTAATCTATGCGCAACTTTAACACTACATACAACTTATGTGAGATATGTACAATCAAAATTCATGAAAATGTTATTATCCGCAAGTGATGTTTTGTTCTTTCTTGTAAGCATATTATGGATGGGCACTTTCAATAAATTATCAGTTGCATTACCTTATAACATATCTATTTTTGCAAACAGAATTACAGGGTTTCTGATAGTTGCCTCTGTACTCTTTATTGGATTTACATTCTTCTATAAATGCGATTTCATAAAACTAACAGAGCTAAAATCTCAGAAAATAAGATTTGTCGGGTTGTTTTGGAAAGTAAATAACGCACTTAAACATTTAAAGGTTGTACAATATGTCTTTATCTCAAAAGAATTACTGGTAGATTTAAGGATTAAGAAATGGAAAATTCAATTGAATGCTATATTAACACTTTTATTTTTACCATTATTTGTGTATTTGTTATACATTTTTTCTAACTCTTTTACTTCTATCGATTATTTTGAATTTATAAAAACTAACAAAAAAGAAATGTTTTGGTTTCTATGTATTTTCTGGATTAGTGGTTTTTTAATGTGTTCAGAAGTAATAAGTCTAAAGAAATTATCACTAATTAAGAGTTTCCCGCTTTCTTCTACAACTTATATAGACCTGCAATTACGATACAAGTTCATTTGTGATTTTATACAATGCACTTTAATGGCTATTGTATTTTTAATATTGTTATGGTTAAACAATTTATTTTTATCTGAGCGAACTGTATTTTTATGCGTAACTATATGGGCGATATTATTATTAGTCTCTATTTTTGACGGCATATATCAATTTATGTTGTTGGAACCAATAAAAAATCAAGCAATTTCTGCTAAATTCAATTACAGGTTATCATATATTCTAAGTTTCATAACAGTTGTTATAATCGTCATATTTGGATTCTGTAATATCTTAGTATACGGTATTAACAAATGGATTTTGGGAATATCTCTCCCGATAAGCATGGGAATTTGTTTTTTGGTTGCGAAAGGCTTACTGAATTTAGCTGTGCAGCGATTAGATAGAATCGAGGTGTGATATGATAAGTATAAGGTCATTAGTTAAAAATTATGGCAATATAGTGGCATTGGACCATCTGAATTTAGATATAGAGGCTGGAAAAATATTTGGATTTCTAGGGACTAATGGCGCCGGCAAAACTACTACTATGAAAATTATTACTTATATGAAGCATCCCACAGAAGGAGGAGTATATATTGATAATCAAATAGTAAATTCTAAGACGGCTCCCGTTCTGCGTCAAAAGATAGGATATTTGCAGGAAGACCCTCCTATCTATGAGTGGCTGACCGGGAGAGAGTTTCTATTCTTTGTCGGTAAAATAT
Source organism: bacterium (assembly GCA_028688815.1). Lineage (GTDB taxonomy): Bacteria > Hydrothermota > UBA3073 > JACQXS01 > JAQTXJ01 > JAQTXJ01. The sequence goes on from JAQTXJ010000059.1 coordinate 6,299, forward strand.
TCAAGGTGCCTGATACAAAACTGGATGAACAAGTGAATTATTATATCAATCTATTTAAACTGGAATCAATGGAAGATTACTTAATAAAGGATTACTCGCATGGGATGAAACATAAAATAGCTCTAGCTGCTTCACTTCTACATGAGCCAGACATTCTTTTGTTGGATGAACCCGTGACAGGACTGGACCCGGAAGGTATAAGAACACTCAAAAATATTCTTACAGAATATAGAAATAAAAACAGGTGTGTTGTTTTATGCACTCATATTTTAGAAATAGCAGAAAATTTATGCGATGAGTTTGGTATTCTACACAAAGGACATTTGCTTTTTAAAGGAACGCTTAAAGAATTACAGAATTATCTATCTATGCCAGAAGGTGGTTTAGAAGAAATGTTTTTGAAATTAACACAAAAAAATGAAACCATTCAAATTAATAATTCAGGTATTGTTCTCCCCTAAAGATACTTTTGAGGAAATAAACTTAAAACCAAGTTTTCTCGCACCTTTTATTTTTACATGCACAATTGTTATGATTTGTCTATTTTTGTCTATACCTTTTTATCAGCATTTTGCCGAAGTGATGAGTAATCAATTTAATAAAAGTCCTTTAGAACAAGAGCGCCTTATAAATATGGCTCGCAATATGACTTATATTAATATCCTTCTTGCGCCTATAGTTGTAATGATTATATGGGCAGCAACTGCTTTTGTGCTTTGGAGCTCTGAAATATTGTTAAATATAGAGGCTTCTTACAAAAAAACTTTTGTATTGGTAAGTTATGCATACACAGTAAATGTATTGAAACAAGTAGTATCCAGCATAATATTATTCTTTAAGGGTGCCCAGTCGATAAGCTCTCCAGATGATTTTACAGTACATTTTGGATTCAACCTGTTTCTGGACTTTAAGAATCCATTAATAAACTATTTACTGGATGAAATTAACATTTTTAATTTGTGGTACATATTTCTTCTTATTCTAGGAATTTCAGTAGTATTCAAGATTCCTAAAATCAAATCAAGTTGGATTGTCCTTTCTTTCTGCATATTGGCAACACTTGTAAAAGTTACTTGCAATCTATACTTCAAGAAAGGTTTTTAAACAAAAATGCAAAAAAAAATAAGAAAACTTCTTTTAATAACAATTATGATTTTTACAGTTTTTGGGTTATTTAAAGCTATATATTTGAGATTGAACCAATATGGTAAGTTAAATGTTGGAGATAAAGCAATTGCTTTTACTTTATTCAGTTATGATGGGCATAAAGTAAATCTATCCGATTTCTATGGTAAAAAAGTTTTTTTAATCTTTATATCTTCTAAATGCCCACATTGCGAGCCTGAATTAGCTGCTTTACAGTACTTAAATTCTAAATATTCTAAAGATTCGCTTGTTTTTTTAGCAATTCAGACAGGCAAAATGGAGAGAACCGATACTTCCCCTTTTCCTATACTTATGGATAAGGGGAAAGTCCATAATAAGTATGGTGTTACAGAATATCCTGCTACTTTTTTCATAAACGAAAAAGGAAAAGTTGTCTATATTTTCAAAGGAGATATTAGCTTGGATAAAAATAGAACCCTAATAGGAAAATTTCTTTGTAATGATTTTCAGTAAATGACCACGATAAAAATGAAGAAAAAAATAACCATAACTATAATAACTAGTTTTGTTGGGATATTATTAACAATTGGTGTTGTCATTTTTACAGTTCCTAATCTCAAGGAGAAAATTGTTTTTTATATGGCAGGAATTTCCTATATAGACAAAGGCGACGGTATAACGAACTATCAAAAATATGGTTGTGGTCCATCTGCATTAAAGATATTTTTAGATAAGTTGAATATAAGTGTTCCTATAGAAGAAATAGCCCAGTTATCCGAAACAAATAAAGGAGTTACTACAATGCTTGGGCTCAAAAAAGCTGCAAGTTCAAAAGGAGTAGAAATGTTAGGCGTAAGAACAACATACGATTTCTTGAAACAGCAAAAAACGCTCGCGATAGTCTACATAGAAGACAATCATTTTGCAGTTTTTGAATCCGTCGATAACAAAGGAAATGTTATTCTGTTAGATCCGGCAGCCGGTAGAATAAAAATGTCTAAAAAATCCTTTTGCAAAGTTTGGAAAGGAATTGCTCTTATAATTAATGAACAACATTTTGAGAAATTATCTATCCCAAAAAATCATTGACATTCTTTATTACACAATTATTCCTTTAATAGTATGAAATTTTCAATACATATCAGGTCTGCTTTACTTTCTTTGAAAAACCAAAAGACCAGAAGCCTCCTTACGACACTTGGTATTATTATCGGCGTTATGACCATTATCACTATGGTATCAATCATTGAAGGCGTGAATAACCAGGTTTATAAAACATTGGGCAGTCTTGGAAGCAATATCATATATATACAGAAATATAAATGGATGATGATGGGCGGGTCTATGAACAGCGCAGAGTGGCGCAATATCAGCAGGAGAAAAGATTTTACCGAACGGGATGTAATACTAATTGAAAAACTGCCAAGCATATCCGAAGCAACGCTTACACAAAGTATAGGCGGACAAAACGTTAAAATAACATACAGGGACAAAGAAGCAGAAACCCGCGAAATCGTTGGCGGGACTCCAAAATATATCCGTCTCTGCGGATATGAAATAGAAAAAGGCAGAACTTTTGTCGATGTAGACCTTTCTTTCAGGCAACAAACCTGCATTATCGGCGCTTCTATCGTGGAAAAATTATTTAGAAAAGGCGAAGACCCTTTAGGGAAAAACATATCCCTTGGTCCAAATAAATTTCTGGTAGTCGGGATATTGAAAGAAAAGGGCTCTCTTATGGGACAAAACCTGGACAATCTTATTATTGTCCCGCTAACTACGTTGCAAAAACTCATAAAGTGGAGATCCGTTTGGAATTCTGCGTATATTCTGGCGCAGGCCAAGAACGGCCACACGGTAGAAGAAGCGCAGGAAGATATTGAAGAAGTACTCCGGAGCAGGAGAGGATGCAGGTTTAACGAAGATAACAACTTTGAGCTTAACACGCAGGAAATGATTCTGGATGCATACAAAAAAATAACTTCCGGGATTTTCCTCGCAATGATTGGCATAGCCTCGCTTGCGTTACTTGTCGGGGGAATAGGAATAATGAACATAATGCTGGTTTCGGTAGTTGAGAGGACGCGGGAAATAGGAATCAGAATTGCCGTGGGAGCAAAAAGAAAAGACATCCTTTTGCAATTTCTTATAGAAGCATCGGTATTAACGATTTCCGGTGGAGTAATAGGCGTGGCAACGGGATTTGGTCTGGCAAAACTTATATCCGGATTAACGCCCTTGCCTGCAAGCACACCTTTCTGGAGCATATTGGTCGGGCTGGGATTCTCTTTGTTTGTAGGAATTTTCTTCGGTATTTACCCGGCTAATAAAGCATCGAAACTTAATCCTATTGAAGCATTAAAATATGAATAAGATAGGCAAGAAGAAAGAGACAAGGAGATGCGGGGAAGGGGAGAAGAGATCCGCCATACACCAAGAAGACTGGCGCACAGGCAATAGGGAAACGAGACAGATGAAAATGAGATTCTTCCCCTTCACTACGTTCAGTGTCAGAATGACAGAACGGTTGGCAAGCAACAATAAATATTAGGTTAAATAAAAAGGAGGTAGTTATGGGTAAAAATCTTTTAAAAATATTTTATGCGCCTTTGGATGTATTTAACGAACTTAAAGAAAGACCATACTGGCTTTTGGCGTTCATAGTATTTCTTGTGGTCACTCTTGCATCTTCTGCCGGACTTCTTCCAATAATGAAGTCCACGGCAATGGAAACAATGCAGGGGGTACCCCATTCGGGAGATGCAGAACAGGCTATGGGGTTCTTCAGCGGTCCAAAATTTTACTTGATAAGTCTTATTGGCGTTTGTTTTTCAACAATCATAACCATTCTTTTCCAGGCAGGAATCTTTTTATTTATGTTAAGCTTATTTTTTACGAAAGAAGTAAATTTCAAACAATTGCTTTCGTTAACCGTATATACAAAGTTAGTTACCTTATTGGGAGTCGTGATAAAATTTCCCATTATACTTGCAAAACAATCTATGGAAGTTCATACCGACTTGTTGCTTTTCGCGCCCTTTCTTAAACCAAAAACTTTTTTGTACACTTTCCTGGGAAGCATGGATTTTTTTACTATATGGTCTTTCGTATTATTCGCTATCGGAATTTCAGTTTTCACAAAACTTGAACGGAAAAAGACTTACACTCTCGTATTCGTAAGCTGGCTTATTTCCATAGCAATTATTTCGCTTTTCTCGAGATTTGGAAAATAAGATGAGGGGGAAACAATGATTTTGATTCTTTTATCTTTAATCGCGGCCGACACACTGCACATAAACCTCCGGCAGGCAAAAGAAATGGCAATAAAAACGAACCCGGCGTACAAGATAGATGCTCTTTCCCATACTCAAAGCAAAATCAGTCTTTACGAAAACCTGAGTTCAAATATATTAAGTCCCAGCTTAAGCGGAAATTACAATTATTCAAACCCGGGGTACGGAATATTTGAGCCCATAAAAGGCTATTACTTTAACTTCTCTCTTACCCAGCCGGTTTTTAATGTTTCCCAGACCGCCTCACTTTTGCAAAGCGGAATTAACAAAAATGCTGCCGGATACTTGCGGAAAGAATCAGAAAACCAGCTTAATTACCAGGTGGAAAGTTGTTACCTGTCGGTTTTGAAAAGTCAAAAACTATTTGACTTGCGTAAAGAAGGAGTCGAGAGGGCAGACGAAAATATGAGACTTGTGCAAAAGAAATTATACCTTGGACAATCGTCAAAACTGGATTCGTTGAATGCGGAGGTACAGGTAGCCAAGGCAAAACTAAATTATTTTACTTCTAAAAAAGACTTCAAAGTTGCGGAGAGATTTTTATTGAATGTGATAGGCGTTTACCGGGATTGTGAAATTGCGCTTGAGCCGGTAGAAACGGAAGGGAAAGAATATGCAATACCTCCGCTGGATTCTATCGTAGAGATTGCCCTAAAGAAAAGGCCTTCGATAAAAGCCGCTTCTCTAGAGTTACAGGAAAGTCGGGTTGCGTATTATAAAAACGTTCTTTCTTTTTTACCGCAAGTGTCTTTTAAGTGGCTGTGGGGATACGGCTCGGAAGAGTTCCCGCAAGACATTTCCGAAATCAGGGACAACGCCTCAAAGAGCACGGGGTGGCAAGGGTCTGTAGGAGTTGATTTTTCCTACCCGTTCGAGTTCTGGCAATCCAAAACAACTCTTGATAAGAGTAAGTTAGACTTTTTAAATAAGAGACTTATTTTAGCAAAAGAAATTGAATCCATATGGTTTGGATACTACGAGATTGAAGAGAATATGAAGCTTGCCGAAAATATGTTTCTTGCGGCGGAAGAAAGCGACAGGCTGGCGAAAACACAATATGAACTTGGTGTTATTTCGGCAATTGATTTGTTTAAAGTTTCTACTGACCGCTTGGAAGCGGAAATAACTTATACGAATGCGCTCTATGACTATAGGCTTATTTATACACAATTACAGTTCCTGATAGGAGGAAACTCCAAATAAGGGCGCACTTGCCTGCCGGCAGGCAGGAATCGGGATCAGAATGACAAACAGAAAGATAAAACAGGGTAGATGTGAGAGTACGTGCTCTCGCCTACCCACTTATTATATTTGATTTTTTATATTTAATATTTAATTTTATATATAGGAGGAATTAAATGAAGAAGAACAAAAAAATTCTTATCGGAATAGGCGCGGTTGTTTTTATTGCTCTTATTGTAATACTAAACCTAAAAAGGGAAAACAGCGCTGAAACGGTAGAAATAATAGTCGCCAAGAAAGAAAATATATCAGCTACCGTAAGAGCTGACGGCACTCTTAAAGGACTAAACCAGGTGGAAATCGGGAGCGACGTTACCGGGAAAATCGTGGAAATGCGGGTGAAAGAAGGAGACAAAGTCAACAAAGGAGACGTTTTATGCATAATCGACCCGAGCACATATTCATCGAGAGTTAAAAGAGTTTATTCCGTTTTGAAACTTTCCCAGGCAAAACTCGCGAAAGGAGAACTTGATTTCAACCGCAGCACGGTGCTTTTCGAGTCAAAGCTTATTTCAAAAGAAAATTATGAAACGGCGAAACTAAATTATGAAGCCATTTTATCCGAGGTGAAATCAAACGAAGAAATTTACAACGAAGAAAAATCGCTGTTGGACAAAACGACAATAACTTCCCCGGTAACCGGCGAAATCGTGCAAAGAAACAAAGAAGAAGGGGAAATGATAATTGCCGGCGGGATGAATTCGCCGGATTTGGTCGTGATGACTATTGCTGACCGCTCAAAAATGTCCGTAAAAGCTCTCGTAGATGAGACGGACATAATAAACATTGCGGTGAACCAGCCCGTAAAAGTAACCGTAGATGCTTTTCCTGATACGATTTTTGACGGGCAGGTTGTAAAGATTGGAGGTATGCCGGAACAATCAAATCTTGGGACGGAACAAGCAATTAACTTCCCGATTGAAATTGAAATAACGGGAATTTCAAATAAATTATATCCCGGGATGTCTGCCACTTGTGAGATTACCATTGGGAAACGAGACTCGGTAATCGTTATCCCTTATATGGCGCTCGGCAAGAAAAAAATAAAAGAAGAAGAAAAAGATATTGTAATCTTATTCAAGGGGAACAAAGCTAAAACTTCTACCGTAAAAATTGGGTTGACCGGAAAAGACGGGGTAGAAATAAAAGAAGGGATAAGTTTGAATGACTCGGTGTTGACGGCTCCGTATAAGACATTGAGAAAATTAAAAGACGGGGACAGGATAAAAGTTTCCACCAAAAAGAAAGACAAAAAAGATAAAGACAAAAAAGCAGTGAAAGAAATAGAAATAAAATAAAAACCTATGATTATAGACACAAAAGAAGTATCAAAAATATATAAAATGGGGAAGATAGAGGTGCAGGCGCTAAAAGGCGTCAGCATCCAGATTGAAGAAGGGGAGTATCTTACAATAATGGGTCCCTCGGGGTCGGGCAAATCTACGCTTATGCATATACTTGGATGTCTCGATACTCCGACTTCCGGAATATATTTTCTTGGAGGCAAGCGAGTAGATAACCTTGATGATGACACGCTTGCAGAAATACGAAACAAAGAGATAGGTTTTGTTTTTCAGTCTTTCAATTTAATTCCAAGGGTAAAGGCGTATGAGAATGTGGAATTGCCGCTTTTATACAGGGGAACTCCGCCAAAAGAAGCGCAAAAGCAGGCGATAGAAGCGTTGAATCTTGTCGGGCTTGGAGATAGAATCAACCATAAACCTAACGAATTATCCGGCGGGGAAACCCAGCGGGTAGCAATAGCAAGAGCAATCATAACTAACCCGAGAGTAATTTTTGCAGATGAGCCTACGGGAAATTTAGACACAAAAGCAAGCGGTGAGATAATGGGAATCTTTGATAAATTAAATAAACAAGGTAAAACCGTAATTATCGTAACACACGATGTGGAAGTAAGCGCGCACACAAAAAGGATAATTAAAATAAGAGACGGGATTGTTGTTTAGAAATCTTAGGTAAGACCATTACTTACAAATTATATCTTCGATTTTTTTTCTATATCACAAATAAAAGGGGCGAACATCCCGCCCCTCCTACGGCGGGCAGGCATAGCGGGATAAACTCCTAACACGGATGAAAAACGGAAAAGGGAAACTGCAAATGGACGCACCCTCCAAACAGACCTGCCAAAAATATCGGTAGGCAAGCCGGCGGGCAGGGATAAACGCAGAGAACGGAAAGAACACAGGGGGGAAAACAGAAACAGACCGGAAATATAGAGAGCACAGAAAACGGAAAAAGTTATCCGCCCCGCCTAAGCGGGGTAAACTCTATTTCGTCCCTACGATATTTCTATAAAAAGGAAAACGGGTGAGCGTATCCCGTAGCGAAGCGTTGGATATCTGGAGCAAAGCGTGAGACTAGGAATTTTTCTTGCATTTTATTAAGAGACACTGCAAAACAACTAATTTAAGAAAATTGTCCAAAAATGGGAAGAAATCGGTATTTTTTACTAGGAATTTTTCTTGCAAAAGAAAAAAGAAGT
>JAQTXJ010000144.1 GCA_028688815.1 bacterium
CAGGGGATGGGAGGGAAGGTTTCTACAGGTTTTTGGGGAACTCAATACGATATGGCAATTTTTTCGTTCGGGATGGGGAAAAACCTTATGGCGTCTGCAGGCGGTATATTAGTTTCAAACATTTTGGAAAAAGAAATCTTAGAAGAATCAAAAAATCTAAGCAATGAGGATACTAAAATAGTAGAAAAAAGGTTTAAGAATATAGTGGAACGGTATTTTTCTAAGAAGGCTGTTGATTTGGAAGGCGCCGGGATAATGAGTTCTTATAAATACAATAAAATGCATCCTTTGGATGCGAGATTATTGTCCATACAGTTAGACAGGTTAGAAGTTGTTTTACAGAGAAGGCGAAGAAATGCCGAAAAAATAATAAAAGCGCTTAAGAAAACAAGTTTAAAGTTTAATTTACAGAATGATACCGGGCATACCTATACAAAACTTTCTCTAATATTTGAAAACACTGAAGAGTGCTCGAAACTAAAAAGCATTTTTCTTATGTTAGGAGTGGAACCGGAGGATATGTACACTCCGCTACATTTACGTGATTTTGGAACTGGGTTTTGTAAGTGTTCGCTCCCTTATTCTGAGAAGGTATATAGAAATGTGTTTAATATCCCTGTAAGACCGAATCTTACAAAAAAAGAACTAAATAAAATCATAAAAGTTATAGAAGGTATACAATGAAAACTAATTTAAAAAGAAATGAAGAAATTGGAATACTGAATAAGAAAAAATACGAAGAGACATATTCTATAGAACAAATATCAATAAATAAAACTCTTAATGAAAATGATTATTTTCAAAAATTTGTAAAAATCAGGCTGAATTGGATAAAAAAATATGGTCAAAATAAAGAAGTTTTGGATTTGTGCTGTGGGACCGGGGATTATCTGTTAAAATCCCAGAGTTTTATAAAAAGAGGAATAGGCGTTGATTTCAGTCAGAAAATGATTAAAAATGCGATGTCTAAAAAAATTACGAATATAGAGTTTATGAATTGTAATGCAAAACAAATTCCATTTAAAGAGAAAACTTTTGATTTGATTTATTCTTTTTCTTCTTTGTATTATATCCCGGAAATCGAAAAAGTGATTTCTGAAGTTTCAAGATTATTGAAACCGGGATCAGTTGCAATTTTAGAACTTGGAAATTTGTATAGTCTGAATACTATCACTTGTAAAGCTTACCCGGAATGGGCAACTCCATGTCATATAACATTAAAACATATGAAACAAATCGTAAAAGAGGCAAGGCTTAAAATTATTGAGTGGAAAGCTTTCCAGATTTTACCTTTCTGGGGTGATAACCCAAAATGGCTTAAACCGCTATTAAAACCCTGCTGGAAAATAATATTGCAAGAAGAAATTAGCGGTAAAATGAGAGACGAATGGATAAGCGAACTTCCATTATTGAGGAATTTTGCTTTCAGACAAGTTGTTATATGTAAAAAAACATTTTAATATGTCAGTACAAGAAAAATATCCATATTTTTTAAAAGACCAAAGAAAATTTTTCGATGAATTAATTACAAAGGATTGGCATACATATAAATCTAATGACTGGGATTATTCAAGGGAATTTGAAGTAAATAGGTTGTTTAAAAAAATTATGCCGGCTTCTATATTAGATATAGGATGTGGATGCGGGTTCCGGGATAAGATAATGGCAACGTATCCTTTTGTTGAAAAGGTAGATGCTATTGATTATTCAGAGAAAAGTATTATAACGGCAAATTCTGCTTATTCCCACCCAAAAGTTACAAGAACTATGGCTATGTTTGAAACGTTTGAGTCAAAAAATAAATATGAACTTATTGTAAGCTTTCAGCTTTTTGAGCATTTGGATAATCCTGAAGAATATTTAAGGTTTTGTATGAAACATTGTAGTCCCCTTGGACACATTGTTATTTCAACTGTTAATAGATTACGATTGAATAACAGAATCAGATTATTAAAAAAGGCCAAATTAGAAATTGAAGACCCGATGCATTATAAAGAATATACATTTAAGGAAATCAGAGAAATGGGGAATAATTTTGGTTTAAAAACCGTTGATTTTTTTGGATACGGTATATTTACTTTTAAAAGATTGAGCATCAAAAGAAAAATGTTAGCCGGGTATCTTTTTCCATTTATTGCAGATAGAATAGTTATAATATTTAAAAAACCTTAATAATGTTAAGTTAAATAAAAATATGGATAATTATATAAACGATCAATTATTAAGTGTTTTGGCTTGTCCCACTTGTAAAAGTTCGTTATCCTTTTCCGTTGGAACTTTGAGATGTAAAAGTTGCAATAAAACTTATCCGATTAAAGATAAAATAATTGATTTTCTTGATCAGGAGAAACTAAATGAAGTTAAGAGTGTAAATTCTGAATATCACGACAAAGAAGCAGATTATTATGATGAATTGCATTTACATATGGCTAAAGAAAATAAACTTTTTAAAAAAATTATCAAAGATATAGAAATTTCAGGGAAAAATATTTTAGATATCGGTACAGGAACCGGATTTATAATAGATAATTTTAGAAAAGAAGTACAATTTGTTTGTTTAGATATTTCTTCTCAAATGTTACAAAGAACTATGATAAAACATCCTGGTCAGATACTTTTAGCATTGAGAGGAGATGCCGAACAAATACCAATTACTAGTAATAGTATGGATATCATTTTCATTTCTTCAACATTACACCATCTTCCTCATTGGGAGAAATGTTTAAATGAGGTTTATCGTATATTAAAACCGGAAGGATGGTTTATTTTGTTCCACGAACCGTATCTAAAACAAATTCATAATCATTTGTATATAAGGATACAAAGATTGTATGATAAAACTTATGGGGTAGTTATACAACGACGAGAAGCTTTTAGAGGGCGAAAAGGGAAAAAAATAGCACGGGTTATTTTTGGGCTTAATGAAAAAAAATCTTTCCAGAAAATGCAACGATTTAATCAAGTCACTAATGTTCATAATGGCTTTATCCCTATTAATTTAGTATCTCCAGATTATTATAAAAACATTACAGTAAAAACATATTATGCTCAACAAACTATATATCATAGACTTATGAGTTTATTCTTTCCCACTAGTGGGGAACTTTTTTATATAAAAGCAATTAAAAAAGCCATATAGAATTTAAAAGGTCTGAATAATGTTAAATTAAATAAAGATATGGATAATTATGTTAATAACCAAATTGTAAACAATAACCCGTGGTATACAGGTTCTCATTTTGAATGGGCAGAAAGTGAAAGCATAAAACGTATTTATAAACAAAGACATATTTTTTTTAATAAAATAATAAATAGGGAAATAACAAAAAAAGGGAAAATAACTTTGTTGGATTATGGTTGCGGTGACGGATATTGGACATCAATATTTTCAAAGTCCCCAATGTGTGAAGTGGTAGGCGTGGATTATAACAAATTAAGATTGGAAAGATGTAAAATAAATGCTCCAAATG
>JAQTXJ010000060.1 GCA_028688815.1 bacterium
AGACAGGTTCCATTACAAGATTGGTTCTCTCCGCTAATAAGAGAATATTAAATTAATATAATCTGTCCGAAAAAGCAGAAATTTATATTTCTTGACGCTTTAGTATTAAGTATGTAAATTAAACTTTATATGCATCGTGTAATCGTTAATCTTGGGCCTATTTCAATCACTTCCTGGGGACTTTCGCTTGCCCTTGCTTTTTTTATAGGTATCTGGCTTGTGGATAAAAGGGCGCAGAAATACAATATCTCCCGCCCTGTAATTGCGGACCTTTGTTTTTTGATAATAATTTCCAGTGTTGTCGGGGCAAGAGGCGCATACATAATCGAAAACTTTAGTTACTACAGCAAGCAACCTATGGAAATATTCAAAATATGGGAAGGCGGAATGATTCTCTACGGCGGGGTTTTAGTCGCGATTCTATGCGGTATTATTTTTCTTAGCCGAAAACGTATAAACATTTTAAGCGTAATGGATATATTTGCTCCTTCAATCGCTATGGGAATCGGAATCGGCAGGTTGGGATGCTTTTTTAACGGTTGTTGTTTTGGGAGACCTACGAATTTACCATGGGGAGCTGTTTTTCCCCCGGATTCGCCGGCAGGCAGCGCATTCCAATCCGGAGTGCATATTCATCCGACTCAGATATATGAAAGTTTGGTTGGGTTTTGTATCTTTGGATTCCTTTTATTGCTTGAAAAAATAGTTCCCTCAATAACAAAGAAAAGCAAAGGATATCTATTCTGGATATTATTGATTTTATATTCTATATGGAGATTTTTTATAGATTATATAAGATATTATGAATCGAATGCTTATATATTTGTCGGATTCACTCATGGACAAATTGTTTCCATATGTTTATTGTTAGTAAGTGTTATTGCTATTATATTGGTTAGCAGTAAAAAAACTAGTACCCGTTAGTTTTCACCGCAGACGCAGGTATGTAAAAAACAGAAAGATCAACCACCCCGCCATAGCGGGGTAAACTCCGAACAAAGAGAATAGAAAGTGCGGATCGAGAGCTTGCTATAAAATGAAAAAAGTTGCCTGTCTTATGAGTGGCGGAGTAGATTCCTCGGTCGCCTGCGCAATATTAAAAGAGCAGGGATTTGATGTAATCGGATTTACATTAAAACTGTGGAATGATGGCTCAAAGTGCTGCGATACAAAAGATATATATGATGCGAGAAGAATCGCAGACCGCTTAAATATTCCTCACTATCTTATAAATATGGAAAAAGAGTTCAAAGAAAACGTGATAGATTATTTTGTATCGGAATATACAAATGGCAGGACCCCAAATCCCTGCGTAGTTTGTAACCAGAAAATTAAACTTGGAAAGTTTATAGAAAGAATGTGTAATTCAACTCTTCCTGACGGACAGACAGGTATAGACTTTATCGCTACCGGACATTATGCGCAGGTTTGTCATACAAATAATAGATATATTCTTAAAAAAAGCAAAGCGCTATTAAAAGACCAATCGTATTTCCTTGCGCAATTATCACAGACTTCGTTGGCTAAAGTAATTTTTCCTCTCGCCGGGTTAAAAAAGACGGAAGTGAAACAAAAAGCAATTGAACTCGGCTTAAATTTGGAAAACAAAAAAGAATCACAGGAAATATGTTTTATTCCCGATAATGACCATATAAGCTTTATCGGTAAATATAAACAAATTGTCCCCGGTGAAATAACTGATAAAACAGGCAAAGTTCTCGGTTGCCATCCGGGTATTCCCAAATATACTATTGGTCAACGAAAAGGAATAAAATTGTCGGCTAAAAACCCATTGTATGTCATAGAAATTGATGCCGATAAAAATAGAATTATTGTTGGTGAAAATAACGATTTATACATAGAAGATATGCTTGTAGATAACTTAAACTGGATAAGCGTTGAAAAACCTGTGTTGCCTATGCCTGTAAGCGTTAAGATACGATATAATCAAACACCTGTAGAGGCAAAATTGTTGCCGGTGGAAAACCCCATGGATATTCTTGTGAAATTTAATTCTCCTCAACGTGCAGTAACCCCTGGGCAACTTGCAGTATTTTACGAAGAGGATACCGTTATAGGAAGTGGTTGGATAAAGAAAACCCACTAAAAGCCACATACAAAGATAAAAATTTTAAGAATTTTTAACCGCAGATAAACACAGATACACGCAGATGAGAACAGAAAGCAAAAAGTTTTGGGTTGAGAACAGAGAATACTGAATCTATTTAGTGGAATTTATTCAGTTTTCTAATTTGTGTTCATTCGCGTTAATCCGCGGTTAACAATCTTTTCCGTTGTCTGTTTTTCTGATCCTCTGATATTCTGCCAACTGATGTGCTGATCTTCTGGTATGCTCTCTGAGAAATCTGCGTCCCGAATTCTGTTCTTTTTTGTATTTCGTATCCGTGGAAATCCCTGTTTACCTGCCGATAGACATGGATATACTCTTTGTTTTTCTCTTTTTTGCGTGCTCTGCCTTCTCTTTGGTTGTCTCTTTTTTGTAGTTCATTTTTTAACTCTAAAGTTTTCTTTGTTTCTATGTTCTTTGCGTGCTCTGCGGTTACTTAGAGTTTCCTGCCTTGGCGGGATTACTCTAAGTTATCCAGCTCTGCAGGGCTCTGCGGTGAATATTTTTCCTGCTTTCTGATAACCTGCCTGTTTACCTGCCGATAGGCATGGCCCGCCGTAGGAGGAGCGGGGTGGCAATATTTTTTTGACACCAAGACTTTCTCTGTGTGCGGAGTTTACCCCGCTGTGTCGAAGATCCCGCCTTGGCGGTGAGCGGGGTGGTTGTATTTATCCTGGCAAATAGAACATTAAACTTTTGCTATTACCACGGCATATACGTCTTCTGCGCCTGCTTTATAAAGTTCACGAGAACATTCGTCCAGAGTAGCCCCCGTTGTGCATACATCATCAATAACTATTATTCTTTTATTTTTTACTGCCTCTGAATTTTTTACCGTAAAAGCATCTTTGACATTTAACATTCTTTTTTCTTTTCTTATTTCTTTATCCAAATCTTTACTAGAGAAAGATTTTTGCGGGCGGGTTCGCTTTATTTGAATTAAAGTATCACTTATCATTGGAATACCCGTTATTTTTGAGATTTCAATCGCCAGAATTTCACTTTGATTGAATCCCCTGTGTCGTCTTACTACCCTATGTATAGGAACGGGGATAATAACATCCGCAGAAAAAATAAACTCGTCTTGTTTGATAAGAACTGCCATAAGAGATGCAAGTCTTTTGCCGAGAGAAAGTTTCTGTTTGTTTTTGAATAACAATACGAAATCTCTTGCAATATCGCTATATTCACTCAATGCGATTAATCTTGTAAACTGGTGTGGGTTTTTTATGCAGTCATTACATACATTTTCTCCGCCAGTCGGTTTTCCACACCTCGCACAAAAAGGAGGGACAATAACAGGAATACCATTAAAACATTCGTTGCAAACTATTTTTTCATCCGCTTTAAGATATTTTTTACATATACTGCAATGAGGAGGAAAAATGAAGTTTAATAAATCGTGTAAAAAACTCATACTCTGTGAAAAATATTAATACTAGATTATTTGACTTTATTATTTATTAGTTAGAGTTTGTGATTCTTGGCGTCTCTAACTTACTTGCCCTAATTAACTAATAAGAAGCTCTTGGACGAAGTCCTTACTTACAATCCCTTATTTTAATTAGGGATTGTTGTCCGGAATCTTCTACCGGAGAGATTCCTATCCAGCATCGCCGGACTCAACTTTTTAATAAGAGTATCATTATAAAAAGATAAGGGAGGACTCTTTTTTAAGAACCCTCCCTTAGATTTTCAAGTTTATTTTACTCTGCTTCTTAATTTTGTCCCGGGTTGGAATCTTGGAACTTTTTTTGCAGGAACACTAATTGTAGCGCCTGTTCTTGGATTTCTGGCTTTTCTGGCTGCTCTCTTTTTAATTGAGAACGTTCCGAATCCTACGAGTGTAACTTTTTCTCCCCTTATGAGTGCATTAACAATTTCATTTGTAAATGTAGTAACTGCCATTTCCGCCTTTCTTTTTGTGATTTCGCACCCACTGGCGATTTTTTCCACAAGGTCTACTTTTTTCATTTTACCTCACCTCCTTTTGCTTCTACTACTACTCATAACCATTTTCAGATAACGTTGTCTGAAAACATAGTTTTAATAAGCCTTTTCGCTTCAGGCAAAATAATTATTATGCCACACTCTTATAACTTAGTATTTATTTGTCAAGTATTTTCTTGTCTTATTTTTCTCTCAAGAAGGTTGCTTTAGTTGTGCTGAACCAGTCGAATTGGGGTATGGTATTGGATGAATTGGTATTTTAGGTGTAAAACAAAATACCCCTTGACAAAAATGCAATAAAACATCATATGTATAATATAAAGACGAAAATATAGATATGAAAGGTTTTTAGATTGTTAGTCTCACTTTAAGGAGGGTGATTAAATATGAAGAAATTATTTTATGTTTTATTGTTATGTTTAATGCCATTCTATTGTGTTTTAAATGCCAAAAGTTTTACTTTGCCGGAATTACAGCAGGCGATTAAAGATAAAGGCGCAAAATGGACTGCGGGGCGCACTTCTGTGTCTGACCTTTCGGATGAAGAAAAAGCAAAGTTGTGTGGCACTACAATAATTGTTCCTTCGGAAGTTCCTCCAGAACATATATATATAGGAACAGCAAAAGCGAATACGAAAGCCGCTATAGATTGGCGTAGTTATAATGGTAAGAACTGGATGACACCCGTAAAAAATCAGGGTAATTGCGGTTCTTGCTGGGCTTTTTGCACTGTCGGGGGATTTGAAGGGCGTTTGAAAATCGCTTATAATAAGCCTGATACCAACATAGATTTATCCGAACAGTTTTTGGTTTCCTGCGACACAAAAAACAACGGATGCAGCGGCGGCAGAACGGATTATGCTGCGGATTTTGTTAGAGTAACCGGGGTTACTGACGATGCTTGTTTTACGTATAAACAATCCAGTAGTTCGACTGAAGCAGCATGCACTGATAGATGTTCGAACTGGTCGTCACGGGTAGTAAAAGCTTATGATTGGGATATGATAAGCATGACGGGGAGTTACACTTCCGTATACAAACAGAAATTAGCAGAAGGTCCGATGGCTTGCGCAGTAACCGCAAGTAAAGACTTTTTCTATTATACGGGTGGAGTTTACAGCCCTGTTCTGACGGATAGCGGAGAAAAAACTACTCTTTACAATCATGGCGTAACTCTATGCGGATATGACGATACAAGAGGTGCATGGCTTATTAAAAATTCATGGGGAACGAGTTGGGGGGAATCCGGATATGGTTGGATTTCTTATGGTGCTGAAGAAAGTACAGGTCCCGGAAATCCTACTTACTTTATTGTGGCGGATAACAGTAAACCTAATGTATATTTAAGCAATAATATAGCTACAGAACCTTCAAATAATATATGGGACCCCGGAGAACAGGTTAGTATAGTCTTAAATCTTGGGAATTTAGGCGTTAATGCTACTGGCGTTACGGCAACAATAGCTACTACAAATGGTAATATCAGCGTAAATACCAACTCTGCAACTTTTGGTTCGATAGCTACTAACGGTTCTTCGACTAATTCTTCCGCGCCTTACAGGGCAACGGCAAGTTCCGGGGCTTCAACTCCGCAGGACATATTATTTAGTTTGCATATTACCGCAAGCGGCGGGTACGTTAAAGATACTTCTTTTTCAGTACCTTTGGGCTGTAAAACCGGAACTCAGGTAACATCATTTTCTCCTCCGACGGGAACCGTTTATGGGCTTGCTTTTGACGGGACTAATTTATGGGCTTCACTTGTATATACAAATCGTATAGCCAAACTTAATCCTACGACCGGTGCGCAAATTAGCTATATAAACACGCCGAACGGCGATACCTGTACGGATATATGTTGGAGCAAAGCTGATAACACTTTATGGGTTCACAGCAAGAGTGGCAAAAAGATTTATAAGATAAATCCTACAAACGGAGCGGTTATTACTTCTTTCGCTTCTCCTGCCACATATCCTACGGGTTTAGCTTTTGACGGCACCTATTTATGGGCAGTTGATATGACAGGATATAAAATATATAAAGTAAGCACAACCGGGACCGTATTATCTAATTTTTCTATTCCTTTAACTCCTCCTCCTTTGAATCAATATGCAGCTCGTTGCTTGGCTTTTGAACCTCGCGCTTCCGGTGGCGGGAACCTGCTTTTACTTATGACGTATTTTGCGCAGACGGGAGTTGCCCCTGATTCAGTCGTAGTATGGGAATTAACAAAGACCGGAGGAATAGTTATGAATCACCATTTTGCAGTCCCTCCACAAAACGGGAGAGCAATAGAGGTTAATCCTTATGCGGATGAATATTTTGTAAACAGTGAAACTCCCACAGATGTCTATAGGGTAAGGGGGTGTTTTTATGGGCCTATGATAGGAGCGGAAGAAGGCGATATGTCAAATACCGTACAAACTCTTATCATTTCACCGAACCCATCTCAATCCAGAGTATCCGTTAGTTTTAGTTTGCCTAAGGCTGCAAAGATAACTATAAACATCTTTGATAAATCCGGCAGGTTTGTTTATACTCTTGCGAATAAAGAACTTAAAGCGGGCAAACATACCATTAAGTGGGACGGCAGGGATATTAACGGCAAACAGGTTTCCGCGGGAACTTATTTCTATAGGATGAACTTTGAAGGATGCTCATCCTGCACGAATACCAAGAAAGCCATTATAATAGAATAATATAGAATATTAAAAAAAAGGGCGGGTAAAACCCGCCCTTTTTCTTTCCGGATACTTTATAATTCTTTGTCTGTTCTTTTTTCTCTGTGCACTCTATTCTTTTTCTCTGGGACCTTAATTTATTGGTTTGTTATCTTGTTAATCCTGTCTAATTTCTATTCTCTGTTTTAACACTAAGACCTCTCTGCGTTCGGAGTTTACCCCGCTTGGGCGGGGCGACTTTTTGTTCTGTGAAACTCTTCTTCTTTTGTGTTTTCGTACCCGACTTAGTATATCTATTTATATTTATTCCAAAAAAGTATTTTTTCTAACGGGAGTTTTTCTCTTAAGTTTACATCGAGAGGCTTTTCGGGATATCCCAGCGTTATTAAAGCGACCGTTTGTATGGAATTGGGTATATTTAGTATCTTGCGCAGCGTTTTTCCGTTAAACCAACCTATTATACATGTTCCTAATCCAAGTTCCGTTGCTTTCAAAACCATTTGTTCGATGGCAATGCCCATATCCAACAGGTGTAATTTTGTTTTTTTTAAGGTAGAAGCTGCGGTATGCGGAACAAAACTCAATTCTGCGCAGACTGCAATTATTACGGGAGCGGTTTTCGCCCAGCTATTCGGGAGAAAAATACCGTTAAGCACTTTGCTTGTAATTTGGTCTTTTATGTTTTTATCCGTAACTACGATAAAGCGCCAGGGTTGTGAATTGCACGCAGAAGGACAAAGCCTTGCCGCTTCGATTATTTCTTCAATAAGATTATCTTTTACGGGCTTATCAAGGTACGCCCGCACGCTTTGCCTTATTTTAATTACATCCGATAATGAAATATTCATAAGTTTATTCCTACCAGAGTATTTGGTTTTGTCAATATCAACCGGGGCGGTTACAAAAAAATATTGACTTAAGGCTTTTTAAAACTATGTTTGGTTGAGTAAATTTTAGTATCGGTAATATTACTTACCCCGTCCTTTAGGGCGGGCTAAATTAAAAGAAGGGAGAGCTTATGGAAAACAAAACTTTTGCTACTGCAATTAACTGTATGGACGGGAGAGTGCAGGTTCCCGTGGTCAAGTGGATAAAGGGCGAGTTCCCGATAGATTTTGTGGATATGATAACGGAGCCCGGTCCCAACAAGATACTGGCTGAAAACACAGACATCCATATGATTGAGTCCGTAAAAAAGAGAGTTGGAATTTCGGTTCACAAGCATCATTCCAAACTTATTGTTATTACGGGACATTATGATTGCGCCGGGAATCCCGTGGAAGAAGAAATTCAAAAATCCCAGATACTTGAGGCGATAAAAGTGGTAGAATTATGGGGTTTCCAGGTTAAGATTATAGGATTATGGATTGATAAAAACTGGGAAGCGCATAAGATTAATTAAATAAATGAAAAACTCGGACAAAGCGGCGTTATCTTTTAAAAAAGGTTTCAACTGTGCGCAATCCGTATTATCTGCATTCAGTGATGAGTTCGGGCTGGATAAAAAAACGTCTTTAAAAATTTCCTGCGCGTTTGGCGGCGGGATGGGAAGAATGCAGGAAACCTGCGGCGCGGTTACTGCCGCTTTTATGGTTATAGGTTTGAAATACGGAAGATATACGCTTGAAGACAAAGACTCAAAAGAATTAACTTATAAACTTGCAAGGGATTTCGCAAAGGAATTCAAAAAGCTTCACAAATCAATCAGTTGCAGAGAATTATTGGGATGCGATATTACTACGAAAAAAGGTTTGGAAAAGGCAAACGAAAAAAATGCGTTTTCAAAGTGCGATAAGTTTGTTAAAGATGCAGGTGAAATTTTGGAAAAGATGTTAAAGAAAAAAGGAGAAGAATGAACTGGATAAAAAACATTCTAAAACAGGATGTTGAGCCGGAGAACACAAAACAGATAATCAGGTGGTGGGAAGCGAAAAGGTTGTATTACAACTTGATTATGACTGTTACGGGGTTATTATGTGTTATAATCGTTCTTCTTGTAACCGGGGCGGATTTAAATCGCAAAGAAGCTCTTTCGGCGATGTTTTTTATAATTTTCTATGGCATTTCTGCGAACGTTCTTTATTCGTCGGGATGGGTAATAGAGATATTAGTAAGGAAAAATCTTAAAGATACGGGAATCAAAAAAATCGGGCCGTTATTTTTCATAACGGGAACTACGATTTCAGTCTTGCTTACCCTTGCGTTTTTAATCCTTGCCATTGTTCCGCTCTGGATCAAATTTTAATTTTTGATTCTTTTTGGACGCAGATAAACGCAGATTTTCATGGTAAAAGATAACAAACAAAAAATAAAAAGAATAATTGGATAAAAAAATAAATGAACGGACAAAAAAGATTTTTATATGGATTCTCGCAGCTCAGCTCGATAATTTGCGCTTAAACCTTTGTTTTACTTTTTTTTCGTGTTCATTCGCGTTAATTCGCGGATAAAACTCTTTTTGTTATCTGATATCCTATCTATTTCCTAATAACGAATATCCTATTATACTAATAACTAATTTTCTCTTGACTTAGAGAAAAATATAGTATATTGCTAACATACTTATTATGAAGAAGATAATTATCGGGCTTGACGCGATGGGCGGGGATAATGCTCCGCAGATGGTTTTTGAAGCCGCAGAAAGCCTGCTCAAAGAAAAAGACATTGATATCCTTTTCGTAGGGGACAGGGAGAAACTTACCGGTCATTTACCCGAAGAAAAGATTGTCCATGCGCCTTCCGTAATAAGTTGCAGTGAACTTCCGGAAGAGGCTTTCAGAAAGAAAAAAGACTCGTCAATTGCCATAGGGACGATGCTTCAAAAAGAAGGCAAGATAGACGCATTCGTAAGCGCCGGAAGCACAGGCGCGTGCGTGATGTTCAGTCTTTTGACTCTCGGCCGTTTGAAGGGCGTTCGCAGACCTGCGCTTGGCATATTTTTCCCGACGAAATCCGGCAATTTTACGTTTATTCTTGACGTCGGGGCAGTGACTCTTGTTAAACCTTATGACCTTTATCAGTTTGGAGTTATGGGAGCGAAATGCATAGAAAAACTTACGGGGAATAACAACCCGAAAGTGGCTATTTTATCGGTAGGGGAGGAGTCGGTTAAAGGAAGCCCTCTTACGAAAGAAGCTTTTGACATTATGAAAAAATCGAAATTGAATTTTATCGGCAACATAGAGGGACACCAGATTATCGAAGGAATAAGCGACGTCGTCGTATGTGACGGGATGGTAGGAAACATATTATTGAAGTTGGCGGAGAGCGTTCTCTCCACGGTAAAAGACATAATAAAGAAAACAATAGACAGTTCAGTCTGGGCGAAAATGGGTGGAGCTTTGATTGCAGGCGCCTTGCGAAGAGAGTTCGGTAAATTCAATTACGAACAATACGGCGGGGCATTTTTGCTTGGAGTCAAAGGCGTGACTATAATTTCTCACGGCAGGTCAAGCGCGGAAGCAATAAAGAGCGCGGTTCATACTGCGGCGAGTTATGTGAAAGAAGGCGTAAACGAATACATAGAAGAAACCATTATTAAAGACGAAAATGTAGACCAGTCGCCTGATTCCTTGTCGGATTGAAGTAATGAATACATCCCAACAGCTTGAGTTCATCAAAAGAAACACCGTAGAAATCATTCCTGAGAACGAACTTTTAGACAAACTGAACTTCAGCGAGAAATCCAAAAAACCGTTACGTGTGAAGTTAGGCATAGACCCGACGGCTCCGGATATGCATCTCGGGAATGCGGTAGTACTAAGGAAACTACGTGAATTCCAGGAACTCGGGCACATTGCTCTTTTGATTGTCGGGGATTTTACGGCAAAAATCGGCGACCCGTCAGGCAGGTCAAAAACAAGGCCCCAAATCACGAACGAAGAAATAGAGAAAAATATGGCTACGTACAAGGAACAGATATTCAAAATTCTTATCCCCGAAAAGACCGAATTCAGGTATAACTCGGAGTGGCTTGGCAAACTCACTTCCGAAGAGATAATCAAACTTGCATCGAAGTTTACTCTGGCGCAGTTGTTAGAGAGAGAAGAAATCTCCAACAGGTACAAGAACAACGAACCGATTTCTTTGCACGAGTTGTTTTATGCGATTTTCCAGGGGTATGACTCGGTTGCGACGATGACGGATATTGAGCTCGGGGCAACGGAACAGAAGTTTAATTTGTTAGTGGGTAGGGAATTACAGAGAGAATATTTTCAGGCACCGCAGGTAACGATGACGATGCCGATACTTGTGGGAACGGACGGCGTAAAAAAGATGAGCAAGAGTTATGGCAATTATATAGGTATTACGGAAACTCCGGTGAATATGTTCGGAAAAGTTATGTCCATACCGGACTCCTGTATTATGAATTATTTTCAGCTGGCGACGAATTTGCCTGAAGTGGAAATCAAGAACATAGAGCAGTTATTAAAGAGTTCGAATCCGAGGGACATAAAGTCAAGATTAGGTTATGAGATAGTAAAAGTATATCATTCCGAAGCGGAAGCGAAGGAAGCGGAGCAGGGGTTTGTGA
Source organism: bacterium (assembly GCA_028688815.1). Taxonomy (GTDB): domain Bacteria; phylum Hydrothermota; class UBA3073; order JACQXS01; family JAQTXJ01; genus JAQTXJ01. Next base: position 11,294 of record JAQTXJ010000060.1, read on the forward strand.
AGATGTTCAGCAAAAAGGAAGTTCCCGAGGATATGAGGGTTTACGAGGTAAAAGAGGAAAAGATATGGCTTCCGCAGTTATTGTTGGATTCGGGAGCGGTGCCGACGAAGAGTGAAGCGCGGAGGTTGATAGAGCAGAAAGCGGTAGAGGTGGACGGGCAGGTAGTGACGGATATCAAGTTCGAGTTAGAAGTAAAATCCCCGGTAGTTTTAAAAGTAGGCAAACGGCAGTTCCTGAAAGTGATTTTGGTGAAATAACCCGGTAATTATTAATCCCCTATGTCTTTGTCATTCTGAGTGCAACGAAGAATCTCTCTGTTAATTCTGTCCTCTGATTCTCTGATATACTAGTATGCTCTCTTTCAAATCTGCGTAGATCTACACGAGAATCCTTTTTTCCAAAGTTTTTGCAGTATCTGTTTGTTTTTTAGTCTTCTAATTTTTTATCCTGCCTGCCCGCCGTAGGAGGGTTATCTGAGAAATCTGCGTCCAGAATTCTGTTTTCTTTTGTAGTTCGTGTCCGTAGTTTACCCCGCTTTGGCGGGGTGGTTAGACTTTTGTTAGTTTATTTGATTTTTGGATTTGATTTGAGAGTATTGGAGCTTTGGCATTTGAACTTTTTTACTCACCACTTACCCACTCACCTAACTCAACTTATACGAAGCCCTTGAGTCCGCCTCAGGCGGAGAAGAATCTATCTGTTAATTCCTTAATATCCTATTAACGGTTTTATTGTTAAATCCCAAATTCCACTATACGAAAGAAAAAATTTGACAAAAAGTAATTTGTTAATATGTTAATTTTATCCTCAGAGGGTAAAATAGGGGGAAAAAATGACTGTTCAAGCACAATATCTTGTAGACAAAAAAGGGCAGAAAAAATCTGTGGTATTATCTATTGAGAGTTACATTAGTCTCTTGGAACACCTTGAGGATTTGGAAGACGCGTTAGATTTAAAAAAAGCAAAAGAATCTGCCGGAAGTTTTATTGATTTTGAACCTTTTGTTGCGAAGCTTAAAAAGAAAAAACATCTTCTTTAATGTATAAAATTGTTGTTGAGCATAAAGCCGCTAAGGAAATAGAGTCTCTCCCAAAAGAAATAATCAAGCATATTATTGGTGAAATTAGAGGATTACAACTTAACCCGAGGCCAAAGGGAAGTAAGAAATTGGTTGGCGTATAAGGATTAGAAATTATCGCGTATTATATACAATAGAAGACAATAAAAAACTTGTTACTATTTATAGAGTAAAACATCGTAAAGAAGTTTATCGTTAAATAAAGGTAGGCAAACGGCAGTTCCTGAAAGTTATTCCGGCGAAATAGACTAGCAAAGAGTTTAGTTGGTATAGTTGGTATAGTTAGTTTTTAGGAAATTCTCTCCATCTGCTGGAAAATCTCGTGGTTGCTATCTCTCTTTTGTTATAGCCATTAGGAGATGTTATCCAACTCTACTGGGAACTATCTAAACCATCTACACCATCTACACTATCTAACTTTCCCCTCTTCACTTCTGTTCCAGTTTTTTGAAGACGATTTTCTTTCCATCCCAGACGAACACTTTCGTCCAGTAGTCTGTTTTTATTTCCAGTTCTCTTATTTCCTGATGATAGCGGATTACAAACAAATCTGCTTCACTCATCGGGACGTTGACGGAATCTCCGGAGGCATTTTTTAGTGTCTGGTAACGAACCTCGCTGAGGCAGAGGTCAAATATTTTTGAAGCATCTTTAAGTATATTTATGTATGCAAAATTAGTTCCTTGTCCGCCTACGGTGTAGGTTATAGCTAATATTTCGTTTATGCTGTCTCCGTCAATATCAAAATCTTTAAAGACATAATCGTTATTGTTTTCACCGACTCCCGAGAAAAACTCATTTCCGTCAAGGGGGAGTATATTTTGGATTTTATTATCTTTAACATAAGCGACAAAGGTATAGTATTGGTTATTAGTTCCTTTATAATCGGATATTGCGATAACTTTTTGAGGGGTGTTACTTTTATCCGTGACAGTAATTTCTTTGAATACGTTATCTGCCCATTTTTCAGGTTTATAGGTATTGTCGCCGTTAGTTATAAATTTGGTTATATCGGTATCGCGGGCATAAGAGGTTCCGGCGACAAAGACACAGGACATAAGAACTGCGGTTATTTTAATCTTTTGTAATGCTTTAGTATATTTTTTCATTTTCTCCCCTTAGAAACTTTTAGGCGTTAGCCTTTAGAGTTTCTTATCAGTGTTCCTGATCTAGTTGGACTTTTCCGCTCTAGCGGGATTAGCCTAACTTATCAGTGTCCCTGACGTTTTCCTCTGTGCACTCTCTGTTCCATCTCTCTATTCTGTTTGCCGTTTTTCTTTTAACCCTAAATCGTTTTATTTTCTCTGTGTCCGGAGTTTACCCCGCTTTGGCGGGGTGGTTAATCGTTTTATTTTCTAAGGATAGTTCCGTTCCAAAAACTTGGCAAGAAAAATCTTTGTATTTATATGTTTATGTTATATTTTTTTAACTATCCACTGCCTACTGATCACTGATCACTGATCACTGACCACTGACCACTGTCCACTATTTTTTCTCCTTGACTTTTCCCATTCCCGTTTTAATAATGGAAACATACTATTAGCTAATAGGAGAAAATCATGGAAACAACTAAAATTGCATTATTCAAAGGCAAACAAATTAGGAAAACTATTTATAATAACGAGTGGTGGTTTTCAGTTGTGGATGTAGTGCAAGCATTAACCGATCAGCCGGATGATTATATGGCAAGAAAGTATTGGAATAAACTTGCTCAAAGATTAAGAGAAGAAGGGAGTGAGTTGGTGACATTTTGTCACCGACTGAAATTGGAAGCTTCCGACGGGAAAAAGTATGAAACTGATTGTGCCAATACTGAAGGCATTTTCCGTATTGTCCAATCCATACCATCTCCCAAAGCCGAACCATTTAAACGCTGGTTGGCTAAGGTAGGATATGAAAGAGTGCAGGAAATAGAAAACCCGGAACTTGCAACCAAAAGAACAAGACTTCTTTATAAACTCAAAGGGTACC
>JAQTXJ010000061.1 GCA_028688815.1 bacterium
CTTGCAGACGCGTGTATTCTGTGTACCTTTTTTTTCTTTTTTTATTTTCGTAAGTTTACCGCATCTTGGACACACGAGACGAAGATTATCTGCTCTGATAGGACATTCTTTTTTTAGTCGTCCTGAAGCTTCTCCGGGTGCAGTTGGTTTCTGGTGTTTTATTCTTAAATTTATAGTCTCTACGATACAAGTATTTTTGTCCTTACCGGTTTTTTTATCTTTAGTAAAAAATACTTTTAATATTTTTCCTTTTTTGCCTTTATAAGCTCCAATCATTACCTGCACAAGGTCATTCTTTTTTAATCTCATACTACCTCACTTGCCAAAGATGCAATTTTTGTAAACTCTTTGTCTCTGATTTCGCGTGCTATCGGCCCGAATACACGAGTCCCGAGAGGTTCCCTAGTTTCTTTGCTAATAAGAACGCAGGCATTTTCATCAAATCTTACGTAGCTCCCATCTGAGCGGCGACATTCTTTTTTTGTTCTAACTACCACTGCAGTCTGAATGGTATGATTCTTTATTGTTCCCTGTCCTATTGCGCTTTTAACAACAACAGTGATCACATCTCCAATGTATGCGTACCTTCTATAGCTTGAACCCGGTATTCCTATACACATTGCAGTTTTTGCACCGGTATTATCTGCAACTTCAAGCTTTGTAAAAGTCTGAATCATATTGTTCCCCTCTCAATTTATTATAAAACTTTTATAATTCGCCAATTCTTAGTCTTAGACAGTGGTCTTGTTGCCTCTATAATAACGCGTGTTCCATTTTTCAAATCCTCTTCACAATGGCAGGCAAACCTCTGATGTTGACGAATATATTTTTTATATTTTGGGTGAGGGAAGCAGCGCTCAACTTCTACTATACGCGTTTTCTGCTGCTTATCACTTACTACTATCCCTTCTAATTTCTTTCTCATGTATTATTGTTAAAGTACGAGCAATATCTCGTCTTATTATCCTTATTTTTAATGGATTTGCTAAGTTTTGTGTCCTTCTTTTAAATTTCATTGTAAATAACTCTTCTTCCAAGGTATGAAGAGTATTTTTCAACTCATCTATTTCTTTTTTATGTAAGTCTGCAGCTTTCATCTTTTTATGATTCTCGTGTGTATCGGTAATTTAGCTGCGCCACGAGCAAGCGCTGTTTGTGCCATTGTCGCATCCATTCCTCCGAGTTCAAATAATATTCTACCCGGTTTTACCACGGCTACCCAATGATCCGGTTCACCTTTTCCTTTTCCCATACGAGTTTCTGCAGGTTTCTTTGTGTATGGTTTGTCAGGAAAAACTCTAAGCCACATCTTCCCGCCTTTTTTTAAGAAATGCGTTAATGCAACACGGCAAGCCTCTATTTGTCTGTCAGTTATCCATGCAGGTTCAAGTGCCTGTAAACCGAAGTCACCGAAATCTACCGAAGTGGCTCCTTTTGAAACACCTCTCATTCTTCCGCGGTGTTGTTTACGAAACTTGGTTCTGCTTGGGGCTAACATAAATTAGTTGTCTCCTTTATAAATCCAGACTTTTACGCCTATTGTTCCGGATACTGTGTGAGAAGTTGCTTCGCCGTAATCAATTTTTGCCCTTAAAGTATGAAGAGGAACTTTTCCTTCTTTATATTGTTCCTGTCTTGCAATTTCAGCGCCCTGCAATCTGCCGGAACACATTATTTTTATACCTAATGCTCCAAGATTCATTGCACTTGACATTGCTCTTTTCATTGCTCTACGGAAAGACACTCTCTGTTCCAGACGACGAGCTATGTTATTTGCTACGAGAACTGCATCTATTTCAGGATCCTTTATTTCCTGGACTGCTATTTCGATATCCCTTCCGATTGCGAGGTTCAACTCGTTGCGAAGCCTGTCAATCAATGCTCCTTTACGCCCGATCACCATACCCGGTCTTGCTGTATGAATGACGCAGCGAACATGTTTCGGTGTGCGTTCTATTTCAGTCTTGGATATACCGGCTTCTTTCAATCGTTCATTTACATATTCTCTTATTTGAAAATCTTCTTGTAAAAACTTTTTGAAATCACTACTTTTGGCAAACCATTTTGACTGCCAATCAGTTGTTATTCCAAGCCTAAAACCATACGGATGCGTTTTTTGTCCCATTTTTTATATCTCCAAATTAAAAATAATCTTTTTTAAATAACTTAGATATAGCTTTTTGTCAACAATATTTTTTAATATCCCCTAAAATAAATTCACTTAATTTTATAGAATTCAACTTTTCTACCCAGCTTTAGCTGAGGGTTATGTGCCCTTTAGGGCGAACTTTCTTTTCTCCCCAGCTTTTTTATCCGCCTCTGGCGGAAGCTGAGGATTCTATGTTCTTTAGAATGGACTTTTTTTACTATCTACTTTCTGTTATATTTGTCCTATTTTACCTATATGTCTTATATGACTTATCCTTTCCCCTTTTCCGATTAACTAATATATCAAGCCCTTACTACTACAGTTTTGAATCTGCTACGGACTTTGTATTCCGAATTCCTTTTTTGTAGTTTCTGTTGTTTTAACCTGGAATTTCCCGCCGCTTACAGCGTGGGTTGTTCATTTCTGAATCTTTCTTTTTTATCCTGTAAATCCTGTCATATTATATTTCTGTTTTGTTTTGTTCTTTTCCTACTCTAAACTCTTTACTCTCCATAGGAATCCCTTTTCAGATATGCTGAATTAAGGATTCTTATTCAGCTCAGCTGGACTTTTTACTGTTTTTTCCCTGTCCATCTGTGTTTATCTGCGTCCCAATTATGTTTCTATTTTTCTCAGTGACCTCTATTTCCTCTGTGCTCTCTATGTTTTGTTGTTTTTTACTCTAAGTTTTATTTTTTCTCAGTGACCTCTGTGGTTTAATTAATCTTTTTGTTTATCTGCGAACATCCCTGCCTGCCGGCAGGCAGGTGCGTCCACTATAGTCGCGAGTCTGTTACGGGAAATTCTTTCTGTTTTGTTTGAGACCATTCAAAAAATGATACAACTTGTGTATCAAACATAATACAAAACATTGCTATTCCTATAAAGATTTTTCAAAATAGAAAAACTGTTTTCCCTGATACACAAAGAGAGTATATAAATCAAATATAAAATGTCACAGCTTTTGCTATATAATTCCTACAGTAAGTAAAGAAAAATGAAAAAATTATCAATCATAAAAAGCTTTACAAAAGAATTCTAACAAAGTAATGTATAAAACACAAGATAAGATGAAAATAATATTACTCATTTTTTCTATAACCTTAAGCGCTAGTAGTCTATTTGGCTCAACAAATTTTATACACAGGGAGGGCAAAACTATAGTTGATAGCACTGGCAATCCCATAAAACTAAGAGGCTTGAATTTAGGAGGATGGTTATTATGGGAAAGCTGGATATGGGGGAAAGGATATAAGAGCGAAACAACAATATTAACCCGTTTGGCACAAATAGTTGGCGACACGATAACTAAGGAATTTCAACAGCAGGTTTATGAAATTTTTATAGGGAAAGATGATATCGATGCCATTTCCCAGTCTTGTTTTAATGTGGTGCGTATCCCTATTAATCACCGCTTGCTGGAAGACGATTCTCTGCCATACACATATAAACAAAGCGGGTGGACTATATTAGACAGCATTCTTAATTTGTGCGAACAATATAAAGTATATGCTATACTGGATATGCATAGTGCGCCGGGAGGACAGAGTTCTGTTTTTGTAGTTGACCCGGATACTACAGATATACTATTATGGGACGACGAAAATAATAAACTGCGTACTATAGCGCTTTGGAAGGCGATAGCCGAAAGATATAAAAACCGCACCATTGTTGCCGGGTATGACCTGTTAAATGAACCCTCCGAAGAAAGCCAGTTAGTTGATATCTATACAAGAATAATACAAGCCATTAGAGAAGTGGATACTAATCATATGCTTATTCTTGAAGGAACGAATGCAGCCCAGAATTTTTCAATGTTCTCAACCCTGTTGGACAGTAATATGACTTACAGCTTTCATATTTATACCTGGTTTGGCGAAGACCCAAAAGCAAAGATTAGCGCCTATAAAACTATTGTGGATAATTATAATGTGCCTATGTGGTGTGGTGAATGGGGAGAAAATCATTATACTCTTGTTGACAGCACGAAAAAAGCTCTAGAAGATACTGCCAACGAACTTAGCGGATGGTCTTTCTGGACATGGAAAAAAGTCATTAACAATTATCCCTGTTTTACGGAAATTCAGCCTACTGCCTTATGGACAAAATTAATAAACTGGATAAATACCCCGGGACTCTCTCCAAAACCAACCTATAATGAAGCCATACTCGGGATGAACGAATTTATTCAATCCATAAAATATACGAATAATATTACAAATGATACAATGAGAACTATCCTGCAGGTATGTGATACAACTGCCATGTCAGAGAAAAACATTGTTACAGACAAGGATCTTTTGTTTACGATTTTTCCCAACCCTGTAAAAGAATATTTAGCAATCAGTTTTGCTGAAGGTCAAAACGACAAGAAACAAATTCAAGTTTATAACGCAATAGGCGTATTAGTTAAAAGTGTTTGCACAAATCAGACGAACATTAAAATAAATGTTGCTAATTTATCAAAGGGAACTTATTTTATTCGCGTAAAGAATCATCCACAACAAATACAAAAATTTATTAAACAATAAAAAGAGGGTAAAATGTTTTGGATAATGTTTATTTTATCAACTTTTCTTCAGACAAAAGGGGACAAGTACGAGATGAAAAAAGATACGGTACTCCTTGAAAATGGTGTTCTTCCAAATTGGATTTCATGGAAAAGTTCTGCCTTGCCGAATGCGGATTTGGTTTATGTGAATCCTGTAAACTGGGACCTGTGGATTATAGATGAAAATGGTGGAAACAAAAGCTGTCTTACCTCTTACGACGATAATATTCTGGGGATAAACTTTCCGCTGGACGAAGATAGTATTGCCCCTGCAATTCACTGGAAAGGTGCCCCGATTGTTCATCCCTTCTTGCCAATTATCTTTTTCAGAGCGGAAAACGAGAATAGTGCACACAAACCGTTAGAAAATGCGCCAAGTATTGGATGGGATAATGATATCTGGGCTTTGGATGTATCTAAAAAGGTTTACTACAGGTTGACAAACTTGGACTCAGGACAAGGACTTCAACGTGCTGCGATTTCAGAGGATGGTAAGTGGTTTGTTTACCCGCTGCGATATGACAAGGGGAACTCCGGCGACGATTACGGATTTTCCAAGATGATATTTTGTGAAATAGTGCCGGATACCAATGACCGACTACAGCTTTTGAAAAGATTTGAGATGGAACCAAATGGCCAGATGTACTACGAACCAAACGATATTCACAAGAACGATTCCTGCTCTTATTTGTTGCTCTATTCGGCATCTTCAGGAGTATGTTGTGACCCCTATGAGTATAAATGGACATGGGAAGGTGATAGTTGTTATGGAACGAACAAATCGCTTCAGACAACCCCGTCCCAACATGAAGAGTTCTTTATGTTTTCACCCTCGGGCGAAAACATCGCATGGATGAAAGGCCCGTACTTTCTCTATAGGTATTTTGCAGACCTTTATATATCAAATCCTGACTTTACAGAAATAGAGCGTATTACATGGTATAACGACAGTACCGTTTGGCCGGACTCTTATAAACCGAATGGATGTCAGTTAGATTGTTTGACATGGAACGATGACGGGACAACTATATTTTTTGGTCTCTGGATTCATGATGGCCCTCTCAAACCCTTTAACAGTTCGGAGTTGCATAGACTCGATTTATCTACTCAAGGTATAACCGAAAAATCTAATGATGCTGGTATTAACTTGAAACTCCTAACCACCTGCGGTGAAAGAGTTGCAATTCGCTATACACTGCCCAAAGATGAATATATTGAACTTTCGGTTTACGGCGTAGATGGAAGAAAAAAAGATGTTATTGCTAATGGATATAAGACAGCAGGAATACATACTAATTTCTGTAAACCTTCTTCTTCAGGCGTGTATTTTATAAGGCTGAAGACAGCTGATATCATCATAACGCGGAAAACAATATGGGTAAAGTGAATTTTAATTAGATTAGCTTAAATGTTTTTTCTGTCTGTTTTTCTTCCCTCAGTGTCCGGAGTTTACCCCGCCATGTCGAAGACCCCGCTGTGGCGGTGGGCGGGGTTTATTTGCGTCCAAAAATCTTCTCTGTGCTCTCTATACTTTTTATCTCTGTTTTTATTATGTTATCTGTTATTTTGTTTAATCTTCTTCACATCTTTTGTTCTCTGAGTACTCTGTGGTTAATCTTTCTCTTATCCGTTTATTCTACACCACAAAAAATATTGACAAAAACAGTTTTTCAGAACATTAATTATTCGTTATATTAAAAATAAAAACATAACTTTAACACAGGAGGTAGTATGATTTTTATGACGTTGATTCTCTCTTTATCTAAAACGACTGTCCCTTCCGGATGGCCTATGCTCAGGGCGAATGAACAGCGGACAGGATATGTACAGGGGTATTCGCATTTTTCCGACAGCGCAATTAAAAAGTGGGATTTATTAATCCAGAATTCCGAGGGAGATGTAATATATTCAAGCCCTGTTTCCGCAGATTTTAACGGGGATACAAAAAATGATATATTGGTAGGTTCGTGTAGCCCAAGTTTTCCTACAGCGGACCTTTACAGGGGATATGATGGTACATTTATTTGGGCGACTCCTGATACGGAAATGGGACCTTACTTTTGCACGCCTGCGTTGATGGATATTAACGGTGATGGAAAACCGGAGGTTTTTGAAAGCACTTGCGACTCACTTATGACACCATCGGTAAAGGGTTATTTCAAGGCGTATGATGGTAATAATGGAGCGCTTCTCTGGGAAAAACGAATTGTATACGGAGATAGCCTTAGCGCTTTTTCATTGTATACTAAAGATTGTTGTGCGCCGCTTGTAATAGAAGGGGATTCCGGGACGGTCATAACGGGAGATGAAGCAGGTGTATTATGGGCGTTTAATGCTACAAACGGTAATGTTCGTTGGGTAGATACGTTACCGATAAATTTACAGCCACCTTCAAGAGGAGACGTAGATGGCGATGGAAACAAAGAAATAGTCGTAGTAGGAGGGGCATCGTTATATGTGCTTAATGATGCCGGAAATATAAAGTGGAGTACTGCCATTGGGGATACTGCTACTACGCCTGCATTGTCAAATTTTGATGCGGATACTGCATTGGAAATAGTTGTTTACTGCTATGGGACAGGAAAGATTAAAGTTTTTAATTCGGGAAATTCAACTCCTTTTATTGATGTAACAGTAGGTATTTTTGCGCCGGATTATTTTCCCGAATCGTCCGGACATGATTATTGGCAGCCTTCACCCGGAGTTGTAGATATGACGGGAGACGGAATACCGGATATAATTATTCATAATGGAAAGAATTTATATTGTGTAAATGGTGCTACGGGAACTTTAGAATGGAATAAAGCATATGCTAATTTGTTCGGGTCGCCTGTGCTTGCAAACCTTAATAGTGATAGTTGCAATGAAATTATAGTTACAGGGTATCCGCCTGATACGTCTCATAGATCGCAGGTTAATTATTTTGAAAACAACGGTGACAGAAAATGGACATGGAATTCGGAGAGTAATGGTTACCGTGACCCTATTTTGAATGAAGCCTGTCTTACCGATGTTGACGGGGACGGGGATTTGGAAATAGCAATAGTTGATTACTCTTGTTATTGCGCATTGCTTGATGTGCCGGGTGGTGCTGTAGAAGAAAATAAACTTGTAAAGACAGATTATAATCTGTCTCTCTCTCAAAACCCATTCTCTAAATCAACAATCATTTCCTACTCCGTAGGGAACAGTCGTGACTGTTCCTTGCGAATTTACGATTTAACAGGTCGTTGCGTAAAAACAATCGTCAACGAACAAAAACCCGCTGGCTCTTATACCACAACTCTCACCGCAACCGAACTAAAAACAGGGATATATTTTGTGAGACTGAATGCAGGCAATTTCAGCACAACAAAAAAATTAATTTTAATGAAATAATATTTGTAGGGGCGCCCCGTCGGGTCGCCCCTACGGTGAGATTAAATAAAGGATGGCATTATAAAAAAATATTTGTTTGTATTTATTATCCTTAAAGGAACAAACTTATTCGCCTCCGCACCCGATATTCTCTGGACAAGAACTTTTGGAGGAGCTGGATGGGATGATGGCAGTTCGGTTCAACAAACTTCTGATGGTGGATTTATCATTTCAGGAAAGACAGATTCTCCCACTTCAATGCAATGGGCTATCTATCTTATTAAAACAAATTCCTCAGGCGATACTTTGTGGACAAGAACTTTTGGTGGAATAGGAAACTTGGATTGGGGGTCTTCAGCTAAGCAGACCAAAGATGGGGGATTTATCATTACTGGAACGTCAGCGCAAAACGATGTCTATATAGTTAGGACAAATTCTTTGGGAGATACTCTCTGGACAAGAAGTTTTGGTGGAGTTAATCATGATTGGGGATGGTTTGTTCAACAGACTAAAGATGGCGGATTTATCGTTGCGGGAGAGACTTTTATGGCTTGGGAATATACGAATGCCTATCTTATCAGAATAGATTCTTTAGGTAATACGCTTTGGACTAAAACTTATGGTGGATCTTTTTATGATTACGGTTATTCAGTTCAAGAGACTTATGATGGCGGATTTATTGTCGCAGGTTCATACTCTTTCGGACAAAACTATGAAGATGCCTATCTTATTAAGACAAATTCTTTAGGCGATACATTATGGACAAGAACTTACGGCGGGACTGGATGGGATGTTGCGTATTCACTTCAACAGACTCAAGATAGCGGTTTTATTATTGCAGGAGAAACAGAATCTTTTGGAGCAGGAGCAGGTTTTAACAATGTCTATTTGGTTAAAACAAATTCTTCAGGAAATGTTCTATGGACAAGAACTTACGGCGGAACGAACTATGATTGTGGCAAATCTGTTCAACAGACTGAAGATAGAGGTTTCATCATTGCAGGATTTACATCCTCTTTTGGGGTAGGCAGTAATGATGTTTATCTTATAAGGACAAATTCAATTGGTGACACTCTTTGGACAAAGACTATTGGTGGGACTAAAGGTGATTTCGGATATTCTATTCAACAAACAACAGACGGCGGGTTTATTATTACAGGAATGACAAGTTCTTTCGGAGCAGGTGGGTATGATGTCTATCTGATTAGATTGGGTAAAGAAGTCGGAGTTGAAGAAAAATCAAAAATCAAATATCAAAATGCAAAATTGGAAGTTATAAAAGATAAGATTTATTTATCAGTTCCTAATAACTATTATCCTAATATACTAATAACGATTTACGATTTAACAGGTAGACTTCAAAGCACTCTCTACCAAGGCACATTAACCAAAGGCAATTATACCTTCACGCCCAACATTCACAAGAGCGGTATTTATTTTGTGAAACTTACAGCAGTTTGTCATTCTGAATCCGCCGCAGGCGGGGAAGAATCTAATACAATAAACATAACTAAAAAATTAATTTTAATGAAATAATATTTAATTTTTAATCCGTATTTTTGATATTTAATATTTGATATTTAATTTGATAATGGTGGGCGATATGAGGAAATTATTCTTCTCTTGTTTATTGTTTTGTTTTATACAAAACGAAGCGCAAGCGTGGAATCTTCTATGGTCAGATGAATTTGACAGCGCAAACGTTAATCCCACAAACTGGACTTATGATACGGGTTTTAGCTATAACAACGAACTTGAATATTACACAAGCCGGCCCGAGAATGTCACAATACAAAATGGGAACCTTTTAATTATAGCCAAAAAAGAAGTTTATAACGGAGCAAATTACACTTCTGCCCGTTTAAAAACCGAGGGACTAAAAACCTGGACATATGGAAAATTTGAAGCAAAAATCAAACTTCCCGTTGGAAAAGGAATATGGCCTGCTTTCTGGATACTGGGGCAAAGTGTTGCTCAGATTGGCTGGCCTAAATGCGGAGAAATTGATATAATGGAACACATAAACACGGAAACGCTGATTTATGGAACTATGCACTGGGATAATAATGGACATAAACAATCCGGAAGTTATACTTCTTGTAATGTAACAGAATATCATATTTATTCTATCGAATGGAATGCTAATTCAATCAAATGGTTTCTGGATGGAACTAAATTTTTTGAAGAGAATATCGCAGATAATATTGACAGCACTGAAGAATTGCATCTTCCGTTTTATATAATTCTAAATTTAGCAGTTGGCGGAGATTGGCCGGGGAATCCTGATGGCACTACACCTTTCCCTGATACTATGTATGTTGATTATGTGAAAGTTTATGAAGATGTAGCTGTAGAAGAATCCTCTACGGGTAGCTTGAAGCCTCCGCTTCAAGCCGTCGATTTAAAAATAATAAAAAATAAAATTTTCCTCTCTGTTCCTAATAATCCGCATCAGGCGGAATTAACTATCTATGACTTATGCGGCAGACTCCAAAGCACTCTCTATTCCGGCACTTTAACCAAAGGCAATTATACCTTTACACCCAACATTCACAAAAGCGGAGTTTACTTTGTAACACTCTCAACAATTTGTCATTCTGAGCGTAGCGAAGAATCTAATATTATAAAACAAACCCAAAAACTTGTAATTCTGAAATAATCTTTTCGTATTTTGACTCTTTTTATTCGTGCTAATTCGAGTTAATTCGCGGATAAAACTTCTTTTGTTCTCTTTTTTTTTGTTAATCCGTGATTACAAACTCTTAATTTGTTTTGTAGAGATTGTTATCCAGAGGGAAAATCCCTGCCTGCCGGCAGGCAGGCGTGTCAGTTATCCGTGGCTAATTTATTTCTGTTCGTTTTCTCTTTTTTTTCGAACTCTGCGACTCTGCGGTGAAAAATTCTCTTCTCTGTTTGTATAATATAAAAAGAAATTGACAAAACACATATACTTAGATAAAAGATTCAACTATGTGTCTAAGGAGGTGACAGTAAAATAGATTTATCAATTATGAATATTAACAAGTAAATAACGGAGGAAAAATGAAAAAATTGGGTATTTGTTTGTTTGCATTAGTTTTTGCAGTTAGCACATTTGGTAGAAGTTTCAGTCTGAAATCACAAACCATAAACAATAACAAGGGAACACACAGCTACGTTCAATCTTCTTCAAAACCGATAACTTTCGGCATTGATTATTCAGAAGACTTTGAAAGCGGCGCAACAGGTTGGATATCTACCGTGAACACATCTCTTGCAACATGGCACTCGGATACTTTTCAGGCATTTGGCGACACCGGAAAATCATGGTGGATGGGTGGAGTCCCTTATATAAATGGATATGACAATCTCTGGTATCAATCAATAACTTCTCCAAGCATAATATTGCCGGATTCGGCTCTTACACTCGCATTCAAAATGAATATAGCAGTGGAAGATGTATTTACATGGGACGTTTATGATGGATGTGACGGTTGTAATGTTCGTATTTCAACTGACGGTGGACTTACATGGACAGTATTAACAAATCCTACACCGGCTTATGACGGTAACCATTTTTATTGTTTTGCTCAGCACGGAGAAGGAAATAATATGCCCGGTTGGGCAGGAACATCAGGTGACTGGATGAATGCGAGCTTTGACCTTTCGGCTTATGCAAACGATACCGTTATGATTAGGTGGGTGTTTGCATCAGATCCTTTAACTTGTACTGTTAATGATAATACTTTATTTGGATGGCAAATAGACAGTATTAATGTAGCAGGCGTATTCACAAATGACGGCGAAGATACTACTGGATTTACTTTTGCCAGCGGAACCCAGCAATGTGTTGACAGGTGGGTTCTGATAGACAGCGTTTCTCATAGCCCTACACACAGCTATCAATGTGTTATGGATACTAATTTAGTGGATGCTCTTATATCTCCGGAAATAGTAATACCTGCTAATAACGATAATCCAACGCTTTCATATTATGTTTATTGCGATATGCCTGATTGGGATGGAAATGCCGATTCTACAATGGAGGATTTTTATACCATTAATATTTCCACAAATAATGGTAAGACATGGAACTCGCTTGCTTATGATTATGCTACTAATGGTTCGGATTCTGGTTGGGTTCAAAGAGATAGCGGGGTTTTAGGAGACGGACAATTTGACGTGTTGGACCTTAGTGTTTATAAAGGAGACACGGTTAGGTTCAGATGGCTTGTTATGACTGATAATAATAATGACGGCGGAACAGGAACGGGTTTATACATTGATGATATAAATATTAGTTCAATAGGAATCGAAGAAAATAAAAAAGAAGTTTCAACGTATAGTTTATCCAATTGTTCACCGAATCCATTTACAAGAAATACCGAAATTAAATATTCTATCCCGGGCAATAATCGTACTTCTGTCAGAATATTTAATATCTCAGGACAGGAAATCGTAACTCTTGTAGATAAAGAACAGAAAGTCGGTTCGTATACGGTTGGCTGGAACGGTAAAGACAAAAACGGTAAACTTGTGCCGACAGGTATGTATCTGTATCAACTGAAATCCGGAAACTTCTGTGAAACCAAGAAAGTCGTATTAATGAGATAATAAGAAATAGTTAAGTCTTCAACGAAAAAGGGTGCTTTTAAGCACCCTTTTTCGTTTGTATCCTGCTCCTTTAGTACAATTTGTCATTCCCGTGGAAACGGGAATCCATTTTCTGTTTTTATTTTTCTGTTAGTGTTCTTCTAATCCTGTTTAGAAGCTCTTTCCGCCAGAGGCGGAATACTATGATAGGCTATCTCTTTTTTCTGTGCAATTCCGTCTTAATCCCTGCCTGCCGGCAGGCAGGTGTGTAAATCTGTGTGCTAATATTTATGGATTCTTTTATCTGTTTTAACCTTTTTCCGTGTAATTCTGTGTTCATCTGTGGCTAATATTCTTTTTGTTTTTTCTTTCTGTCCTTTGCGACTTAGCGTGGAAAATTATTTTTTGTGCTCACTTCCCAACTTCCAAATCATACTCACCCTTAACCTTCTTTACTTCTCCCATAAAAACATCCCCGGGATTTAACTTCCCCGAACAATAACACTTCCCATCTATTTCAGGACACTGAAACTCACTATGCCCGATACTATGTCCTTTTTCTTTAGTATCAATCAACACTAGAAACTGCTTGTTTTTGCGCTCAATGTTCTTTCTATGCGTAATTCCCTGCTGTAACTCAAAAACTCTCTCCACCCTCTCCTTTTTTGCCTTAAAAGGAATTTGGTCGGGTAAGTCGGAAGCAGGTGTATCCGTTTCACAGGAATAAGTAAATGCGCCTGCCCAGTCAAACTGAAATTCTTCTATATCCGAGAGTAATTTATTGAAATGTTCTTCTTTTTCACCCGGGAAACCCACGAGAAAAGTCGTACGGATGGTTATTCCCGATTTTTGTAACTTCTTTATAAGCGGTTTTGTTTGTTCCCACGGCGGTCTGTTCATCCTTTTAAGAATGTCCGAATGAGTATGTTGAAGCGGCAAATCTATGTATTTACAGATTTGCGGACTCTCTTCTATTATTGAAATAAGTTTATCGTCAAAATGCGCAGGGTGCGTGTAAAGCAAGCGAATCCAGAGAAACTCTTTTATTTTTGTAAGTTCTTTTAACAGTTTATGAAGAGTTCGTTCTCCTTTATCTATACCGAAATTAGTGGTGTCCTGTGCAATTAAAATAAGTTCTTTATACCCCATTCCCGCGATATTATGGGCCTCATTGAGGATGTCTTTTATTTCCCTGCTCCTGTATTCTCCTCTTAGTTGAGGAATTTTACAATATGAACAATGGTTACTACACCCTTCCGCGATTTTTAAGTAAGCATAAGAAGGCGGAGTCGAGATAAGGCGGGGGAGATGTGAATTATAAATGAATTTCGGTGTTCCGATTTCTGTTATCTTTTTCTTATTCTTTTTTAATTTCAATATTATATCCGGCAATTTATAAAAATCTGATGACCCGACAATCCCGTCTATTTGAGGAAACTCGTCTAATAAATTACTTCCTGCCAGTTGTGGCAGACATCCGCAAACGAGGATTAATAAAGATTTCTTTTTCTCTTTAAGTTTTACGATTTGTTTTATTATTTTTCTGGCTTCATCACGGGCGGATTCAATAAAAGCGCAGGTGTTTATGATGATTACGTCAGCATCTTCGGGAAACTGGGTTATTTCGTACCCCGATACGCCGAACTCTCCGATTATTACTTCAGAGTCTATCCTGTTTTTAGG
>JAQTXJ010000062.1 GCA_028688815.1 bacterium
TAAGAATGTTAGAGTCGTTCGACTTGCATGTCTAATACACACTACCAGCGTTAGTCCTGAGCCAGAATCAAACTCTTCAAAAGATTGAACTCAAAAATAATGCATACCTATAAAAATCTCAAAGAACGATTTTACAAAATTAGAAGTGTATACTAATCGTATTATTCGTAACTTGTCAAGAACTTTATTTCAAAAATTTATATAAAGGGGTCTTTTATGTGTTTTATTTGGTCCCACGTAAAAACCGGACCATCCTTACACGAGTATAATTCACCAATCCTGCAGTGATTACATTGACCTATTCCGCAAGACATATTAGATTCCATTGACAAATATATGTTACTTCCGGGGAATCCCAATTCCAATAATTTTTTCGTAACAAATTTAATCATTATCGGTGGCCCGCATACTATAACGGAAGAATCCGTTATGCTTACAGGAATTTCATCAAGCAACACAGTTACTACCCCGACTTTTCCTTGCCAATCTTTAGTTCCGACGTCTACAGACATTTTAATATCTACTTTATCAAGTTTACTCCATTCCGGTATAAACTGTTTGTATATGATATCATCCGGAGTTCTCGCTCCATATCTTATATATATTTTTTTATAATCGTCAACTTTATGAAGAAGTGTTAAAAACAACGCTCTTAGCGGTGCAAATCCTACGCCTCCACCTACGATAAAAACTTCTTTTCCTTTGAATTTTTCAACAGGATAAGGTTTGCCGTAAGGGCCTCTAACTCCGACCGTATCGCCCGGTTTCAGGTTGAAAAGCGCCGACGTTAATCTTCCCACTTTCATTATAGTGAATTCCATTTTCTCGTTATCGTATTGTGAAGATGACTGTGTAAATGGCGCTTCTCCGACGCCCGGCACCGCAAGTTCGGCAAACTGTCCCGCTTTGAATTCTATCGGTTTGGGTTCTAATCTAAAAGTCCGTATAGTTGAGCTTTCGTCTACGATACTTATTAACTTAGTTGTATTTACTTCGTATGGTGTCTTCATTGTCATTTCCTTTACTGAAACCACAATCCCGAAATCAGGTATTTCCCGCCTGTTTCAGAGACTACAAGTTTTATCAAAACATCATCCTGGCTCTTGTTAAAAAATCCTTTCCACAAAAACATAGTAGTTTTTTTCTGATTCAGAAAACCAAGATATTCACAACCTTTATATTCCCCAAAAAATTCAATTAGCTGCTTATTAGTTGCAATGAATGCCTTTTCTGGCAGCGCATCTTTCATTGTAGCATCAAAATCTCTTGAGTATTTCGCATAGTCATTTGTTTTCATCCCATCCAAAACATTATTCAAAAGCGAGTCTCCGATAATTTGAATCTTTTCTTTTGTTCCACTAACTACATTTGCGTTAGCAGTAGAAAACACCAAAATTCCTACAAAAACACTCAATATAAATTTTTTCATATTTCTTCTTTTTGAGAAGATGCATTTACCAACTGCGAAAGCACTCTTTTAATATCTATCTTGGCCATACATCCACTGATACATCTACCGCAACCGGTACACGCAAACAATTTATGATTTTTAGGTGAATACTCAAATTTACAAGCAAATCGATTTTTAAATCTTTCCATAACATCAGGTCTCGGGTTTGCGCCGCCGCCGACTCTTGCGTAAGCCGGGTAATAGCAAGCATCCCAGACTCTCATTCTTTCTTTTGTCGGTTCATCATAAAGCAAATAGCAATAGCAAGTAGGACAAATCATCAGACAAGCGCAGCATTCCACGCAGTTCATTGGTTCGCCTTTTCTTGCTTTCATATTTTCCGTTTCTAACGCTTTTTCCAGTTTAATATTAATGTATTCGGAATTTATTTTCCCGAGCATTTCCATTGCTTTTTGTCTCTTTTCCGCACGCTGGTCCAAATCGTTTTCATCCACTGTTTGCAACCAGTCCCTGCTGCTTCCAAATAATAAATTTCCTCTTTCCGTTATTATATCAACGATATAACCCTTTTTAATCGGCGTTAAATTTATATCGCTATCCTTTTCACTCCAGGGTTCTAACCCCATTATATTGCAGAAACAAGTTTCTGTCGGTTCCTCGCAATCCACGGAAATTATAGTAGTTTTTTCCCGTCTCTCTTTATAAAACGGGTCAACGACTTCGCCTTCAAGAAAAACCTTATCGTAAACTTTCAGCGCCTGCAAATCACATCTTCTTGCACCTATAATCACCTGCGAGGAAATTTCTTTTTCGAGGGGCTCTCCGAACTTAGCAACCATTTCTTTGGTTTGCATAAAAAAGTGTTTCATCGGCTCTACCGTTCGGAATCCATCAAACAAGGGCGGTTCTTTGGCTTCTAATCTGAATTTACGTATATGTCTTTTTGACTGCCCGAAAACGTCGTTCTCTTCAGTAAGCCTCAATACGAATGGGAAAAACCGTTCCTCAGGTAAAAAATATGTTTCCATATTCTCCATACTTATAATATCAATTTATAAAAGTCAAGGGGAAAATAATTACAATATTAAATCATATTTGTATCCATATTTAAACCTCTTGACAATTCTGCATATTTGAGACATTATAAAAGATTAAGTTGGTTGATTACCATTTAAAATTAAAAAATTCGTATTTGTGAATCAAGGAGACGAGATGGGAAAAAATATTATACGTTCCACTTTAACAGTAATATTTTCGGCACTTTTTGTCGGGCAGACACTCTTCGCAGATGTTTGGCCCGGTTATCACAATACTCAACAACGAACAGGAGCAACTACAAATTACGGCCCGGACTGTTGTTCTACGGCTTGTGACGTAAATATCCAGTTTAGTCTTGCTTCGCCTGTTATAGATGGCGCAAACCAAAAAGTATATATGCAGGGCGCATCAAGTCCTTCGGGTCCCTGGAATCTCTGGTGCGTAGATGCTAACGATTGCTCGATTAAATGGACATACCTTTTGAGCGATTCAATGCCTACAAATGGATTAATAATACACTCCTCCTGTGCTATATACGGAGATAGTCTTATTTATGTCGGCAGTCCTGTGGACAGTTCTTTTTATTGCATTGACTCATCCGGCGCATATAAGTGGAAATATAAAACTGATGGTAGAATACGCCCGTCTCCTGCCGTTTCTTCGGATGGTTCGGTAATATACACTATGTGTGATGATGGGTATCTTTATGCAATAAATTCAGACAGCACGTTAAAATGGAAAACTTTAACAACATCCAGCTCCTCCAAATACTCTTCTCCAACGCTCTCTCCTGATGATAGCACCATATATGTAGGTTCCTATAATAACAAACTTTATGCTATAAAAGCAGACAGTGGTTCCATAAGATGGAGTTTTGTAACGGGCGATGAAGTACGCACCACTCCCGCTATCGGAATATATACGGATACCGCAACTTTAATAACGGATACTATTATATACGTAACTTCCTACACCGGAAGAATCTATGCCATAAGACAGGACGGAAGCTTGAAATGGAGTCGTGTATTAGGCGGAAATGCCAATTCCTCACCGGCTTTAGACGTGGGAAGGGGAATAGTTTATGTCGGCTCGGATTCAACCACCAACAATCGCCTTAATGCACTCAATATGTCTGACGGCACAATAAAGTGGAGAAAGACTCTCGCCGGGGGGCCAAGATATTCTTCTCCTGCAATTGCTCTCCCCAATAATTTGATTTATATAGGTGATGCTTCTAATACAATTAATGTAATAGCCAATTGGGTAGATTCCGGAGTAATAGTATGTCAAAAAACTTATGATTGGCCAATTACTTCTCCTGTTATAGGCGCAGACACAAGCGTCTGGTTTAACGGATACTCCTATCTGCATAAAATAAAATGCTGGGCAACACAATTCCCAATAGAAGAAAACAAAATTAATCTCAAAATAAATTCCATACGAAACTGGCCTAATCCTTTTTCTAAAGAAACAAAAATATTCCTTACCCTTCCTGAAAAATCCTTTGTCAACCTTGACATATATGATATAACAGGGAAATTGGTTAAAACGTTGTCCGGCAATTACGCTGAAGGACAGCATTCAATAAAATGGGATGCCAAAGATAATCGCGGTAATAAAATAAAAACCGGAATATATCTTTGCAGATTAAAAACAAACTCCTACTCGATTACACGTAAAATCACGGTAATAGAATAATAAATAATTTTCAGGGGAGCGACTCAACGAGTTGCTCCCTATTTTATTTGCACTATCTCCCCCAAGTCTTTTCTTAGGCCTATGTCTACCTACGTCCAAATATTTTCCATATTCCGTGTTATTCCGTGACCAAAAATTATTTCCATTTATTGTAATTTTATGCTTAGTTGGAATTTGTTCGAGCAGGAATATTAATCCCAGTTATCCAGCTTTGCTGGGCTTCATGTTTTCGTGACAAAGTTTCTTTTTGTCCTTTTTTTAACCCAAATTACTTTTTTTAACACTTTTTATCTTTTTTGACTTGACAAGACCACATATTTGAATCACTATAATATTATAAGAGTTAGAAATATATATTATTTTCGGTTACAAATTTGTATTTGTAAGGGGGAGAAAATGAAAAAATTATTTTTATTAGTTTCTTTTTCTGTTCTTTTAATCGGACAGACAATCTTTGCATCCGTGTGGCCAAGTTATCACAATACTGATATTCAACGGACAGGTTTTAGTCCAAGATTCGGACCGAATTGTTGTGATACTGCTTGCGAATTAGATATTGAGTATAGTTATGCTTCGCCCGTTATAGATGGAGCAAACCGTAAAGTATATATGCAGGGGGCAGTTAGTGGAACCGGTCCCTGGAACCTGTGGTGTGTAAATGCTAATGACTGCTCGGTCAGATGGACATACCAGTTAGGCACCGGTCTTCCTACTGGTGGATTATCAATGCATTCTTCCTGTGCTATATTTAATGATAATCTTATTTATTTTGGTAATGCAACGGACAACGCTCTTTATTGTATTGACTCGGCTGGCGCATATAAGTGGAAATATACAACCGGTGGAAGAATACGTCCATCTCCTGCCGTTTCTTCGGATGGTTCGGTAATATATACGATGTCTGATGATGGGTATCTTTATGCAATAAATTCAGATAGCACATTAAAATGGAAAACCTTAACAACTACAACCGGAGCTAAATATTCATCCCCAACACTTTCTCCGGATGAAGGCACTATATTCGTAGGTTGTTCAAATAACAAACTTTACGCTTTTAAAACAAGCGATGGATCAGTAAGATGGAGTTACGTAACAAGCGATGAGGTACGATCTACTCCTGCTGTCGGCTCAGATACTACAATATACATAGGCAACTACTCCGGCAGACTTTATGCAATAAACCCGGGTGGAACTTTAAAATGGAGTCTCGCCTTGGGAGGGACTGCCAATTCCTCGCCGGCTTTGGATGAATCAAGAGGGATGCTTTATATCGGCTCAAACAATAATCGTCTTAACGCTGTAAACATATCTGACGGCGTATTAAAATGGACAAAAGCTCTCAGTGGAAACCCGGGATATTCCTCTCCTGCAATTGCCTATGTTAATAATTTAATTTATATAGGTGATCAGGCTAACACGATTTACATCATAGCAAATTATGTAGATTCGGGACATATAATATGTAAAAATACTTACAATTGGCAAATTACTTCCCCGGCTATAGGCGCAGATACAAGCATCTGGTTCAACGAGTATTCTCGCCGGTTACATAAGATTGAATGCTTTACGACGCCTACATCAATAGAAGAAAACAAACTTGATTTCAAAATAAATTCAGGGAAAAATTCGCCTAATCCTTTTTCTAACGAAACAAGAATATCACTTACCCTTCCTGAAAAATCTTTTGTCAACCTTGACATATATGACATAACAGGGAAACTCGTTAAATCCTTATCCGGAAATTATGCGGAAGGGCAGCACTCAATAAAATGGGATGCCAAAGATAATAACGGCAATAAAATAAAAACCGGAATATACCTTTGCAGATTAAAAACTAACGCCTATTCGATTACACGCAAAATTACGGTAATAGAATAATAGATAATTTTCAAGGGGCAACTCGTTTTTAAGTTGCCCCTTTTTGTTTAGAAGTCCTTTGGCGATCCGCCTGAGGCAGATTATCCAGCTTTGCTGGGTATGTGTACCTACATTAAATAAGAGATATCTAACTGTTTGCTTATTATTGTCAGTTCTGTTGAATAGGTATAACAATATAAGTAACCGCTTTTTATCAGGAATACTATTTGAAGGAGGGAGAAAATGCGTAATATTTTGTTTTTAGCGCTGTTTGGATTATATTTTGTTTCCTTGAGTGCCCAGGATATTAATGATACTTTGACCCCACAACTTGAGCCTCCGTTTCTTTATTGGGATAGCGCAAACAGAATAAAATATGAAGCGGTAAAATTCTACCCCGAGCGCCCCTGTTCTGTGTTTGCAATTATGCACGGCGTAATCGCTCCGGGAGCAGCTTCAAAACAATGCAGTCTTTTTATATGGAACGATATAAACGGGTGGCCTGGAACAAAATTATTAGAAGTTCGTACTACTGCGGAAACAGACTCAACGGGTATTGCCTGGAATATATATACACTGCCTTCACCGATATATATAAAAGTTCCTTTCTGGGTGGGAAATTATGAGATGGATACACTTTTTCCTACGACTCGTTTTGATACTATGAAGAGTTTACCTTCTCAATATAATTTTGGAACAGGTTGGTTCTATACACGGAATGACTATTTTCTTGGCGCTATTGTAAAATATGACACAGGAAGTGCTTTGTCAACACAAAGAACCGTATTAATGGAAGAACTAACAAGTGTTGGGTGAGGGAACTGCCCTTATACAGCGGGTGCGCTGCATCAATTGGAAGAAGAAGCAGGAGATTCAATAATTATTCTTGGATATAATGGAAATACACCTTTTGTAAATTCAGCATCAACCCAAAGAATTATGCATTATCTACCGGGAGTATATCCTACGACCTGGTGCGACGGGAGCATTAGAAGAAGAGGTATAAGCTGGTATCAAATTTATCGCAACGATTTTGATTTCCGTAAGACAATTCCGGCATTATTAACAATTGGGCTTACAGGCTCTTATGACCCGTCCGCGAGAACCGGAAGTGTAACGGCTCGTATTAACAACACTACCGATAATACAATAAACGCGTTAGCTCATTGCGTAATTGTTGAAACTGATATCCCCTATGCTTGGCAGGGAGAGGATAGTTTATTCCATGTAGTAAGAAATATGATACCGATATCGGGTATGCCTGTTTCAATACCCGGTAATAGTTTTATTGATGAAACAAGAAGTTTTACAATGGATCCGACCTGGGTATATCATAATTCTTATATAGTCGTTTTTGTCCAAGACTCATCCGATGAAATTTATCAGGCGGCTAAAATGCCTCTTTTGAGCATAAGCGCAGAAGAAAATAGCGTCCCCCGGACAATTGTTACTCTGAATAATTCGCCTACTCCTTTCACCTCCGGCACAACTATTCGTTATTCAATAAATAACGGGAA
Organism: bacterium; assembly: GCA_028688815.1. GTDB lineage: Bacteria > Hydrothermota > UBA3073 > JACQXS01 > JAQTXJ01 > JAQTXJ01. The sequence continues at coordinate 7,522 of JAQTXJ010000062.1, forward strand.
AACAAAAGATATTCAAATAGGTATTTATGATATAACAGGTTCTTTAGTGAAACAACTTGTAAACGGCAAACAGGAACCGGGTAATTATATGGCATACTGGGATGGGAAAGATGCGAGAGATAATAAAGTTGGAGCAGGTATTTATTTCTGTGTGGCAAACATAGATAATCATAAAATTGTTAACAAAATGGTATTAACAAGATAATTATGAGAAAATTCTTGTTAGTTGTTGCAGGATTATTTATCTTCGCAAAATTAAGTTTTGCGGAATGGACAATTAGTATAATAGACAGTGTCGGCGATGTAGGGAAATATGCGTCTCTGCATTCTGAATGGTATTTTGCATCTGCAAGTTATTATGATGAGACTAATGGCAATCTTAAATTTATTAATGATATGAGCAGGATGAGCAACTCGGCGCCTATGGTTGTTGATAGTATTGGAGATGTGGGTAAATTTACGTCTATATATTTATGGGAAAATTCTTCGGATTCTTCTGAGTTCAAAAACATATCAATAAGTTATTATGATGAGACAAATGGCAATCTTAAATACGCATGGAGCAAAGGCACACGTTTTGAGGATGATACCGTTTTTGAATTATTCACCGTAGACAGTATCGGAGATGTTGGCTTATTCACTTCGATTTATGTGGATACGTCATACAAAATACCTTACATAAGTTACTATGATGCAACTAACGGAGACCTGAAACTCGCTTACTTTAAAGACTCCGTATGGAACGTTCAAAAAATAGATACTGCCGAAGATGTAGGAAAATACAATTCTATCTCAGGATATCTGGATACAGTTTATATCAGTTATTATGACAGCACTAACGGGGACCTGAAATTAGCAAAATACAACGGAACAAATTGGCAAATTGAAAAAGTAGATACCACAGGAGACGTAGGAAAGCATAGTTCTATTAATTATTTTCATTTTTATTATCGTACTATTGATTATTATGATGTAACTAATGGGAACTTGAAACATGCCCAACGAAGTTTTGACACCACATGGAATATTACAACAATAGATAGTACGGAAGATGTCGGAATGTTTTGTAACAGCAAACAGGGGGTATTGACATACTATGATAAAACCAATGGAAACTTAAAATGTCCCTGGGGATGGGGATTTATAGTGGACAGCAGTGGAGACGTGGGAGGGTATTCTTCAAGTATAGAAGCGCCTGAACTATGTCTTGTAATATACTATGATTTCACAAATGGGAATCTTAAACGCGCATGCGAAGGTGGTGCTATTGAAGAACATACAAACGCTTTAAATAATACTTCCCTAACAATTACCCCTAATCTCTCAACTAAAAACTTTTCTATCTCTTATGCCTTGCCCTCAACTTCTTTTGTTAACTTAAAAGTCTTTAATATCTCGGGTAAAGTAGTTGACATTTTATCAAATGAAAAACAAAATGCCGGCAAACACCGATTATTCTGGCAACCTAACAACTTACCAAACGGATTATATTTTCTGCAATTGAATGCAAACGAAACAAAATTAACAAAAAAATTAATTTTAATGAAATAAAAAAATTATGGGATATCTTCTTACTACAGGCAGAAAAAGAGAATTTATGAGAGAAAATAAAAAAATCTCTTGCTTTCTCTTGAAATCCCTGTTAGTAATAAATTTCTTTGTGAAAAAAGGGGGTAAAATGAAAAATGTATTTTTCTTAGTTTCCTTTTTTGTCTTTTTAATCGGTCAGTCGGTCTCGGCAGATGTATGGCCAAGTTTTCACAACAATAACCAAAGAATAGGCTCGGTTAACCGTTACGGTCCGGATTGCTGTACTACGACATGTAACACACAAATTGAGTGGAATTACGGTTCTCCCGTTATAGATGACCTTGGTCACGCATATATACAGGGTGCAGAACACGGACAGGGACCTACGGGAAAATGGTATTTTTGGTGTGTAAATGAGGATTGCACTGTTAAATGGAAATTGCTCATGAATCTCTCTAATCCTCCGTTTGTTTTTCCTCACTCATCGGGAGCCATATATAATAATGAAGTAATTTATATCGGCAATTCGGGGGACTCTTCCCTTTGGGCTGTTGATACCAGCGGTGTGCTGAAATGGAAATTCAGAGTATATAATCCTATCCGTTCCTCGCCGGTCGTTACTCCCGATGGAGCTGTTATATATGTGATGTGCGATTCGGGATATCTATACGCAATTAACTCGGATAATTCGTTAAGATGGAAATACTTTACTTCTTATACCGGCAAAGAAGAAACCTCTTCCCCGGCTATCGGCAGCGATAACACCATATATGTCGGCGCAAGAAGCGGTAAACTTTATGCCATTAATCCTGATGGCAGCTTAAAATGGAGCTACACAACCGGACTTGATATATGGTCTTCCCCGGCTATTCATAATGATGTTATTTATATAGGTTCGCAAGATAACAAACTTTACGCTATAAACTCTGACGGCAGTTTAAAATGGAGTTATTCGACAGGAGGTAACGTTATGTCCTCTCCTGCCATTAATTATACATTAAATATGGTTTATGTCGGTTCTAATGACACCTATTTGTATGCCTTAACTACTGACGGCGTATTCAAATGGAAAAGAAAATTATCCGGTATGCCGGGAATATCTTCTCCGGCAGTCGCTATGTCAAATAGTATGGTCTATATCGGAGATGATGCGAATAAAATATATATGGTAGAAGACTGGGTGGACTCCTCCGTATTAAAATGTTCTCTAACGCACGACTGGGACATAACTTCTCCCGCAATAGATAAAGATACAAGCATCTGGTATAATGAATATTCTCACTACTTACACAAAATTAAGTGCAAACTTCCTCCCCGGGCAATAGAGGAAAAATTTGACATAAGAGTCCGTTCGGAAAGAAGCTGGCCGAATCCTTTCAGAAAAGAAACAAAAATATCTTTTATCCTTCCGGAAAAATCCTATATCAAGCTCGATATATATGATATAACCGGAAAATTGGTTATAAAACTAATGGACGGGAGCTACGCATCCGGGCAGCACTTAATCAAATGGGACGGCAAAGACCAACATGGCAACAAAATAACTGCAGGAACATACCTTTTTATGCTAAAAACAGACACTTACACAGTCACGCGCAAAATGACAGTAATAAATTAAGCATTGTATAGTTTTGAAAAAGGGCGAGGTGTTAACACCTCGCCCTTTTTCTTATTTTTCTGTTACCAGCTATACTTACTATACTTGCTAAACTATTTTCTTTCCGTTTTACTTTTTCCCTTTCGTTTTTCCTTTTGCTTTAGGATTCTCTGCGCCTTTTTTCATTGCATTTAACTTTGCAGACAAAGTATCCAGAGTAACGGCAACTTTCTTGAATTCCCCTATTTCTAAAAGGGCGGTTGAGATTGCTTGATTGCAAGCTCTTATAGTCGTTAGATTTGGATCTTTTGCCTTTTTATCAAGGACCTCAAGAACTGCAATAGAGTCTTTTATATCTATTAATTTACTTTCAAATGCTACTATTTCAGGAACAAATCCACGGATTTTATTAAGCTCTATGTCTAGGCTGTCTATTTCTCTTCTGCTTATTTTGTCAGTCATTTGCTCACTTGCGGCATCAATTACTCCAAACACGCTTTTTGCGTTGGTAATTCGTCCCATTATGTCTTGTATTTGTGGCACCATTCCGTCTAATGCCTTTTTTATTTTTGGTCCTTGACATCCTAATACAAATACTCCTAATATGATTAAAATGCCGCTTCCCTTTAATATGTTTTTCATTTTACCTCCTTTCCCATAAATTAATTAAAATAAAGGGGCAGGAAAATCCCGCCCCCATATTATAAATACCCAATTTTCTATTTAAGTCTTCTGAACCCGGCTATCTTCTGGAAACCATATTTAAGCTCTATGTAATGATCCCCTGTAGAATTAGATGCCGTAATCTGTATTTTCACATAGTGGCTGTCTTTAACATACAGCACAATCGTATTATTAACTGCCGTTACTTCACTATAGTTTTTCCATTGCGACCATCCCGGCGCTACTGAAAGAGTGTCGTAAACGTTTCCACTGAAATTATAAAACCAGGTTGCATTCCATGTTGAATAATAATTATCAGGAGAGATTATTTTATCCGTACCTTTTGCTACGCTGGCAGAATCTACATAAAAATCGGTCATTGCTTTTTCCGTTGCAGCTGTGCCACTACTCATACTGTAATCTGCTCCGCTACCAACAGTACTCCAACCATATCCACTATTTCCTACGGCTGTAGCTGCTGCCATCCAATATACTTTCGACCCTGGAGTAGCTGTTTCAAGACTTGATGATGCCTCTACGGCATCGCTTATTGTCCCACCAATATATGCCTTCACTTCATAGTTTCCTAATTCTGTCGGCTGATGAGTATATTCACAAGCTGTTACCGTATCAAGCACTTCATCGTTTAGATAAACAATGTACCCGTCCGCTGTGTCAGTAGAAGCAGTCCAAGTTAATTTAAGAGAAAGAGAATCTGCGCCTGCCACTGCAAGAGTAAGCGCTGTTGGTGCAGCAACAGTATCGGGATCCCCTGGATTATTTTTGCCACAACCGGAAAGCCCGACAACTAATCCTATGCACAGAAGCATTCCTATCGTTTTTTTCATAATTAGTTCCTCCACATTAATATTTGAGTGCACAAGGAATATTTTCATACTACTTATGCACTCAATATTTGTGTTCTATTTATTTAACTTTTGCTTTTATTGGTTTGCTGGCTTTCTTTTCTACTTTCACAGGAGCTTTCATCGTTTCCAATTTTCCTTTTAAGCCATCTGCAACTCCGCAAGCCATTTTGACTTCACCTAAACTTGCTACGACTGCATCTAATTTGCCGTTCAATTCGGTTATAGCCGTTTTAGCTTCGCCTGATGCTTTTTTGTCAAGCACTGCCAAAGAATCTTTCATTACTGTAACCTGTTCTTCAATTGCCAATAATGAAACTAAATTGCCTTTCAACCCGTCTATCTGAAGGATAAGAGAATCTATCTGTGTCTTTTCTACTTTACCTTCCACTTTTTTCCCAATTTCAGTTAATTGTCCGAGAGGCGTTTGCATAGCTGCAACTTGATTCTGCAATTCATCGACCTGTGGTTTTAAAGCATCTACTGCCTGCTTTACTTTCGGACCTTCACAACCCATAATCAATACGCCTGTTACTACTACTGCCAAAAGCTTTATACTATTTTTCATTGTAATTTCTCCTTCCTTTCTCTATATTTTACTATTCAATCTTTACTTTTTTCCTTTTTTCGCTGGTTTTTCTGGCTTTGCCGGTGCTTTCATGCTTTCTAATTTTGCTTTTAAACCGTCGAGAGAAGCGATACCATTTCTTACTTCACCCAAACTTGCTGCAACTGCGTCTAATTTGCCATTCAATTCGGTTATGACCTTTTTGTTTTCGCCTGATGCTTTTTTGTCAAGGACCGCTAATGAATCTTTAATCATTGTTATCTGACCTTCTAATTCGACAAATCCTGCTAAAGTTCCTTTAAGATTATCTGCCTGAAGAATTAAAGAATCTATCTGTGCTGCTTCTATTTTCGGTGCCTTTACTGCTTTTTTACCTTTTTCTGGTTTTGCTGCCGGCTGTGTCATTGCTACTACTTTATTCATAAGTTCAGCTGCCTGTCCCATTATTCCCTGGACGCCTGAAACTTTACCTTCTAATTCGCTTACCTGTGGTGTGAAAGCATCTAACGCCTGCTTTATCTTCGGACCTTCGCAGCCCAAAATGATTGCCCCTGCGAGTATGACTCCCAAAAGCTTTGTTCCGTTTTTCATCTTCTTCCTCCTTAAAAATTTCCCGCCATCGGCGGAATTACTTTATATTGTTAATATTCTAATTACAACCCCTTACCTGCTTGTCTGTTATCACCTCCGCAGTAATATCTGCAGTCTCACTTCTCCTTCTGAAATGGAGAACAAAATCTATTTCTTTTTTATGATACCTCAAATACCTGTTGTCTTTACCCATTCTTCAACAATAGAATTTAACAGGAATGTGTAGTGAGACACTCCAAAGTCCTTCATACAACTTTACTCGCTTTTTATATGTAAACACAAAATTTATTATTGTGCATTGAAACTCCTAAATCAAAGTTTGTCAAGATAAAAGTTTTACCAAAACCTTTCTATTTCTTAATTGTTTTCCCTTACACAGAAAGATATTAACTTATCCCATAGCGATAAACTAAGAAATCATTGCTCTGATTAAGTCAAACTGTCTTTCTGATGCCTGTTAGCTCAATAATTTTATCTTATATTCCTTCCCTGTAATCAAATTTTTTTCTATTTCTTAATCTCTATTCTGTTTTTCTTCTGACTTTCCGGCTCTGCTGGAATATAATTCTTGTTCTTTTCTCTGTGATTAATCTTTCCCGCCAGTTAATATGAATTACGACTTAATTACAATGAATTAATACCAATTACTATATACCTACTTGCTAAATCCTTAATTTATTTGCCTGTCGGAGTTTTAAATCTATCTCCTTGCATATCAATAACTTACAAATGCTTTTTCCTGTAAATTCCGATATCCTATGGAAAATAAAAATAAAAAAAATTAAAAATAATGCTTGACAAAGGTTTTAGATGTGCTAAAGCTCAAGATAGTTAATAAAGGAGGTGATTCACAAATGAATAAATCAGACCTTGTTGCCAGAATGGCAAAAAAGGCCGAAATTTCCCAGAGTTCAGCAGAAGTAGCGCTAAATGAGTTTATGGCAGGCGTATC
>JAQTXJ010000063.1 GCA_028688815.1 bacterium
TTGCTAAAATATAAGGCTGCTGCTCCGCATAAACAAAAGAAAAAAATAAAATACCTGCCCCTATAAATATAAATTTTTTCATCTTTTACCCGTCTAAGTACTTATATGTTTTCAATTGTCTGTTTTGTCAACCACTAAATTATAAGAAAGAATATGTTTACTATAACAAATATCTTTCCTCCTTAATAGGAATTATTTATGTGGGAAGCATCTCCCGATGCTGATTCCTTTTGTAAAAATGCCTATTCTCGTGGGGGCGCTTCGCCCTTTTTATATCCGTTTAGCAAGCCATTGCGTCCAAAAATTTTCTACTTTTCTTTTCTCTGTACCTTCTTTGTGCTTTGTATCCATTTTGTTATCTGTTATTTTTTAACTCTAAATTATATTTTGTTCTCTGAGTTCGAAGTTTACCCTGCTATGGCGGGGTGGAAGATTACTTGTTTTTACCTTTTGCCTCTCCAAAAAACACTTGACATCCCTATGAAAAAACATATTATAAAAACACACTATTAAATAATTAACGTAAAAAATTGTAGGAGGAAAGATGAATAAAACTGTCTTGTTTTCTGTCTTTTTTGTTACCGTAATTACCTCTAACTGTTTTGCCCAACACTCAGGCTGGACGAATTATACCAACGGACAAGATGTTACGGCTGTTGCCAATAACGGCCTTGAATTATGGATTGGCACCTGGGGCGGGCTCGTAAAAATGAGCAAAATTACCTGGGAAATGACATTTTATAACCACGCAAATTCGGATTTGCCTGATAATGAAGTCCAATCTCTTGCAATAGAAGGAACGACCGGCGATATATGGATTGGAACTACTGATGGTCTTGCAAAGTTTGACGGCACTAACTGGACTGTGTTTAATCCATCAAATTCCGGGTTGCTTTCTAATTGCGTCACTGTGGTTGCCATAGAAGGAAGCAATAAATGGATTGGTACTTTTGGCGGCGGACTTGCAAAATTTGACGGAACGAATTGGACGGTTTATGACACATTAAATTCCGGTTTGCCCGATAACGATATTCTTGCTATTACAATAGAAGGAAGCAACAAATGGATTGGTACGGGTAATCGTGGACTTGTAAAATTTGACGGAACGAACTGGACGGTGTTCAACTCATCAAATTCAGGATTGCCTTATAACGAAGTCTCCGCTATCGCAATAGAAGGAAGCAACAAATGGATTGGTACTTTTCTCGGGGGGCTTGCAAAATTTGACGGAACGAATTGGACGGTGTTCAACTCATCAAATTCAGGATTGCCTTCTAATTTGGTCACTACCGTTGCAATAGAAGGAAGCAACAAATGGATTGGCACTTACATGAATGGTATTGCAAAATTTGATGGGACTAACTGGACCGTTTATGACACCTTAAATTCCGGATTGTCCGATGACCATATCTTCGCTCTTGCAATAGAAGGAAGCAATAAATGGATTGGTACTTATCTTGGCGGTCTTACAAATTATAACGGCACGAATTGGACTGTGTTTAACCCATCAAATTCCGGATTATCTTCTAACGCTGTCTACTCGCTTGCAATAGAAGGCAGTGATAAATGGATTGGTGGCGGGCCTAATTATTATACCGGTAATCTTACAAAATTTGACGGTACGAACTGGACTGTTTTCAACAAATCAAATTCAGGAATGTCTTCTTTTTATCGTCCTATAGCTCTTGCAGTAGAAGGAAGCAACGAATGGTTAGGAACCGAAAATAGTGGTATCATAAAGTATGACGGCACGAACTGGACCATCTATGATACTTTAAATTCCGGATTGCCCGATAACAATATAACTGCACTCGCAATACAGGGAAGCGATAAATGGATTGGAACTGATGGCAATGGTATTGCAAAATTTGACGGGACTAACTGGACGGTGTTCAATGAATCAAATTCAGGATTGCCTTCTGCCGGTATCTATTCGCTTGCAATAGAAGGCACGACTGGCGATATATGGATTGGTACCGGGAATGGTCTTGCAAAATTTGATGGGACTAACTGGACTGTTTACGACACATTAAATTCCGGTTTGCCCGATAACATTGTCACTGCTCTTGCAATAGAAGGAACGACCAGCAATAAATGGATTGGCACTTATAGAGGCGGACTTGCAAAATTTGACGGAACAAACTGGACCGTTTATGACACTTTAAATTCCGGTTTGCCCGATAACCATATAACTGTTATTGCAATAGAAGACAGCAATAAATGGATTGGCACTTATACTGCCGGACTTGCAAAATTTGATGGGACTAACTGGACTGTTTTCAATAAATCAAATTCCGGTTTATCGAGTAACCATATATTTGGTCTCACGGTAGAAGGGAATAGTATTTGGTCTTGCTCCGGTTTTTGGGGTTGTGGTGTTGCAATATATAATTCTACGGGAGTTGAAGAAATATCAAATATTAAAAATCAAAATGCAAAATTAGAAATAAGTAAAAATCCATTCTCTAAATCAACAGTTATCAGTTACTCTGTTCCTCCTAATAACGAATACACTAATACCCTATTAACTATCTATGACCTTTCCGGTCGTTGTGTCAAAACTCTCATCAACGAACCCAAACCCGCCGACTCTTATACCACCACCCTTAACGCAAAAGAACTAAAAACAGGCGTCTATTTCCTAACCCTTTCCACCGGTGCACTTAAAACGACAAAGAAGTTAATTTTGATGAAATAAAATCGGGAAATACAAGCTATTATAGATTATTTTTCCGGTTTTGCTAGGATAATTTCTTGTATTATCTTATCTGTTTTAATCTCTTGCAATCTCTTCAAATCCCTGTTGAAAAATGACCTATTTGTACCCACAATTTTTCTGTTTCTTTATACTTTGTAACTTAGCGGTATTTGCGTGAAGTGCTTTTAGTTTGTCATTCCGTACTTAATACGGAATACATTGTTTTATCTGTCTTTCTTTTCTCTGCACCCTTTGCGACTTTGCAGTTACTTAAAGTTTACGATGTAGGCGCATTTCCGACTCAGGCGGACTAAGTTATCCAGCTTTGCCGGGTGAAAATTTCTGTTCTCTGTTTTCTGTTAATTACCTAATTCCCCTTCTTTCCACTTATCATCAACCCCATACTGCTAATCTTTAAAATCGCCACAGCCACACAAGTCCCCGTAAGCCCCATTACCGGCAACATAATTATTCCCGTTATAAGCCCCGCAAACCATCCCCCCAACAAATCAAACCAGTAAAGTATCCCGACACTCATCTCAATGCCCATGGAATTCTCTAAATATATCTTGTTAGCAAGAGGAAATTCCGCGCTCACCAATAAACCAATCACAAAACATAAAACCACAAAAATCAAACTCCACGGCACTATAATAAACCGGAACACTAACGCAAATAATATCAAACATAACTCAAAAAATATTAAACTCTTATAATTCTTTTTCTCTTCACGTAAAAACAATGTAGTAATTCCCCCCCCAACCAGCCCCCCTCCCATAAATGCCGACGTTAATAGCCCTATCTCCTTGAAAACATACCCGTACACCGACTGGAAAGCAAAAATTATTGCCAGACTGAATACCATCCCCGTAAAACCTGTCGTGAAAATACAAAAAGGTATAATAACCTGACTGCCTTTATTCTTAAGCTTAAGGCGAATAATTAAAAAACATAAACTAATTATCCCAACAAGCAAAATAAAAAGCCATAAATTAAATCTTAAAAATAAATTAAATACTTTATCCATACCCGGGTCAAAAAGTGCGCTCCAGTAAGCAAGACTGTAAAATACCCCGATAGGACGGGAATCCCTGTTTATCCCTGTTCTCTCCTTTGAAATGGAACTCAAAAATTTCTTTTCTTTATAACCGTCCAATCTGTATTTTACATACCCATCCGTAAAAACACTCGATTCAAGTCCTCTTTCCGTTAAATGCTTTAGTATTGTATCCGGTATTATTGACATATCCGAGTTACTGCACAAAAACATATTAAAATCACCCGGGATTACTTTTACATAAGGATAAACTTTTTTTATAGTTGTATAAATACATAAATTCAAATCCGCCAGCTCCTTTCCCATATACTCTAACGACCCCGGTAAAGTTATGGTTAATATGCCCCCCGTCCTTAACCTTCGTCCTGCTAATTCAAAAAATTCCTCCGTGAAAAACCTGTTCGATTGAAGACTGACGGGCTCGGATACCCCCACAAAAATCAAATCATATTTCCCCGAATCACTACCCTTTTCCCTCAAAAATAACCTACCATCCTCATATTTAATATGAATTCTTTCCGAACTAAGTTCATTTGAAGTCATCGGCGTCGGAAACTTCTTAATTGTAGATAACAACAATGGGTCAAGCTCAAGATAATCGATAGATTTAACATCATACTTTAATATCTTGTCTATCACACCTCCCGCGCCTCCCCCAATGATTAACACTGATTCTGGTGCAGAATGCGACAATAATGGGAAATTTACAAAATCTTCAATAAACGAAACATCCGGGAAAGGCACGTTTATGCTTGGAACTCCGTTATATAAAAAACTATATTGCTCCTCGCTCTTGATAACTGCAGTATTCCCGTATATGGAATTTTTGTAGAACACTACATTCTTTGACGAAAACTGGCGGGCAATGGAAAATTGCCGTATTTTGTCTACCTTGAAAATAAAATAAATACCACTTACAAATAAGATAATCGCTATACCGTTCAAAACCTTTGAAAATAAATTCTTATAACCCCACTGCAATACCATTACCATCAAAACATTCAAAACCATTACTCCAAAAACTATATAAAAAGAATCAAAATACCTTACAAGCACAATAGAAAACAATAAACTCCCGATAATTGAACCTAAAGTCTCGTATACGTATGCAATGCCTATGGATTTACTACTTTGAGTCCTAGAAATCTCATTATCGTATAATTTACAGGAAAGCGTAAACAATGCTCCATGACAGATACTTGCAGGCAACAAAAAAAGAAACGATGAATAAAAAATAGGCAGCAATCCTAAAGTCTCCGCCGACATTATTCCAAAAATAGATTTCAGGTTACGAATTAATAAAACGGCAATCGGCAAATAAACGGAAAAAATAAGCTGCAATGCGACAAAAACAGAACTAACGGTATTTTTATTTTCAAAAATCTTTATCCTGCTTATTAATAATGCCCCCAACCCTTCTAGCAATAACCACTTAGCTAACACAATCCCGATGGAAAATTCATTCCCGTGGAAGACGATAAGCAGTTCCCTGATAAAAAGCAACTGCCCGATAATACCCGATACCCCAGTTATTATTATGGCAAGAATAATCCTATTCTTCATAGTTGAATAGATATTAAAACAATTTGTAGAAGATGTCAATTAATGAGTGGTATGAGATTGAAAGGCTAAGAGTTTATGGGGTTCAATGCATTGTGTTCTTTAGGAATGAAGAACACGACTATATACGATTCCCTTTTCCGGATTTTTTTGAATTTTAATGTGCCCTGACTTTTCAAGATTTTTTAACTTTTGCTGCATAACCTGATGGGGCAATTGAAGCAACTCGTATAGTTCTAAATAACGAGTCTCCATTCCTATATTTTCTAAAATACAATTTTCAACTGATAAACATTTTTCAGGGGGAAGTTCAGTTGCCTTGGAAAGATAATCTTTTAATATGTCTCCTCGCATTATTTCATTATTTATTGATTTTGCAAATGAATGAGTATCATTATTATACTTATGAATTAAGAGTTGCCAGTCTGCCTGAGTTTGACGAAGTTTAAGCATTCTTTTAATCAGATTGGGTTTATCAGTTCCAAGTGACTCGAAATCCGCTATTTCAAGCATCTTTTTTAAGATATCTGTTACTCCAATTTTTTCTCCATCCCATAGGAAAACAGCCTGTAAACCAAATTTTGACGCCCTCCATCTATTTTCTATCGATTCGACATATGCTTGATGAGTAAGATTCGTACACTTATTTTTGATTAAGCCCAGAAAAAAAGCAACTACAAATCCCACGTACTCTATCGCGAACTGAACAGACGAGGGAGAATCCCCGATTCTTAATTCAACTGTCGGATGTCCACTTCTTATCATTGATACACAAGCATCAGATGCAAAATCTATTTCTCCAAAATTCGGTTTAGGAATTATTCTGGCATTAGAAGCCCAATTTGCAAATTTCTTTACTCTATAACTTTTATATTCTTTTGCTTCAAATTCCCATACAGGTGAATTAGCCGCAAGTGCTGCAAAACAAGGTAAATATCTTACACTTGAGTTTGCAATTAAGGTTAATTCTTTTATGTTATATATACTTCCTATGTGCACATGTAACCCACAAGCTCCTCCAATCAAGGGATGAGCTCCTATCGGAAAAAAAACAACACCCTTTTCTTTGCATAGGTTTTTGAGTTCCTCCATTTGGAGTGAAGTTTTTTCTCTTAATTCGTTGTAAGAGTTCAGTATTCCACTTTTAATCTCAAGCATTTTACTACTCCTTGCCATCCAGTCGTAACCTGTCCTTGACCATGGAAACTTATTTCTAAGTTTGTGTGCTATATCATCAACATCTTTATCCTTAACCAACATTAAATCAGTAGTAAGTATAGGAATTTCCCACTCATAGCCAAACGTAAAAGGTTTTTGAATCATAGTAATTTAAACTTTATTGGTATATCGGGAGGAGCACTAATTACTACCCTTCCCGTTAAAAAATTACCTATTCCTTTTATAGTTAATGGTTTCAATAAAATAGTCTCTTCTTTTTTGTTGAAGTAAATCTTTGCGCGGTTTATTCGTTTCTTGCTTTTTGCTATAATAAAGAAAAGAATTTTATTGTTCGTTAGAACGGCTCTTGCTCCAATTGCAATTAAATTGGAACTTATTTCCGAAGACTCGCCCACAGCCCATAGGAGATTATATTTAATCGACTTATTCTTTTTTAATTTAGATGGGAGAAAATGAGGTTCAGCTCTCATTGCAGTCCGTTCATTAACGATATGTAAAAAATCTAAGAAAGCAGGATTAGCTGCCCAGAGTAAGTTACCTTCGATATTTGCCTGTTTGTTTTTTTGGGGAGGAGAGATAAAAAGAAAACTCCCCAAATTCAATCCATAATATTCGTGCTGTTTCCATGAGAACGCTGTTTTTGAATGCCATGTATGTTTAAGTCCCTCATTAGTCGGTACGGATATAACATTTTTCCACCAATTGTTTGCTATTTTGAATGAAAGTCTTTGCCAAAAGTTTATTTCTTTTTCTTTTTTACTTTTTATTTCTATGACTATGTTTAGGATTGGCAATCCATCTAATAGTTTCATACGTTTAACAATTTTTAATTTATTCTTTTCGTATTCGTATAAACCTTTCGATTTCACTTTAAAATCGGAATTTAACAAACTGCCCGGGAACTCTTCATCTATTAAATCATCTCCTCCCCCCATATCAACGTGTTCATCTTTAACATATTTAAGGGCAGGCTTAAATTTATCTTCTTTGTTTGCTTTGTAAATTAAACTACCAATTTTTGCTCCGTAATGAGGTAAAACTAAAATCTTTAGGAATTCATTCTCCAATACATCTTCTTTGAATCCGTCAGCATTTTTATCCCATTTTATCTTAGGAATAAAAAATTTCGTTTCTTCAGGCGTAAGGACAACAAAATCTTTTTCTCTTATTTCCCACGGAGAAACACACATCCTTTTAATCCAACCTCTCTTCATTTTTACATGAGGAGGAAGCTTAAATCCCTTAAATGCACTACCCCTTATTATTACTTTACATCTTATAGGAGAAATTAAAAAATTATTCTCCTGTTTAGGTTTAAGCTTTTTGATTTTTATGACTTCTGCAAGCAAACTTTGCATAATTTATTGCCAATAAATATGATATGTTTCATTTTTGTCAAGATAATATACGCTGGTTTTTTATTATCTAAGTCTTTTGCAACCGCTACCCATAAACTCCAGTAAAAATAATGCTTGACTTTTAATAGAATATTACTAATTATAGGCTATTAAATATATAAAATAAAACAATAAATTCTTTCTCGTTAATCAAGGAGGCAAAATGGTTGCATTTTTACTTATTTCAGGGCTTTTATCCGCTGCGCCCAGTGATAGCAATAAGGTAATTGCTAAAGTAGGTACCGAAGTTATTACTATCGCTGAATTCAATAAAGTATACCAACCCGGCTCCGGCACAAATACGGATTCCCTAAAAAATAAAGCTATGGAACAACTGATTACAAATAAACTTATGCTCACAGATGCCAAAGAAAAGAGATTTGACACCCTTACAACTGCGGCTATGAAAGACCTCACCAACAGGCTAACAATAAACGCGTTGTATGAAAAAGTAGTACTTCAAAAAGTAAAAACTCCACGCACATGGAAAATCGTAAAAGAATGGCATCGCATGACTCCTGTACTAAAAATATCTCAAATGACCATAAAAGATAGAGATACTGCAATTAAAGTATATAAAGAATTAAGAAAAGGGAAAAACTTCTCCGACCTTGCAGTTAAATACTCCGAAGATTATTCGGCAAAATACGGCGGAGGTGCAACAGACATTACTAGAGGGAGTGGAGATAAAGAAATAGAAGACATTGCCTTTTCTTTACATACCATTGGCGCTTTTTCACGACCAATACCTTCTCCCTTTGTTCCTTGGCACCGTAAAATATTCCAAAAACCTTCTTCCTATAACGTTCAGAACTACCGTATAATAAAACTTAACGATAAAATAAATAAACCACTTCCTGAGTTCTCAAAAGAAAAAGATAAAATAATAGAAAAATTAAAAGGAGAACAGACCAGAAAATTAAGCGATAGCTACTTAAAATACCTGAAAACTATGGCGCATATGCGTTATAATCGCAATCTTATGAAGAAAATCATAAAGAATGATATAAAAGAAACCGACAGACCTGTGGCTCTCGTTAAATGGGCAGGCGGCGTAATTACAGTAGACGATTTTAAGAAAAAAGCGGATATGGAAATGGCAAGAGGCAGAAAATTCGATAGCGAAAAAGCTATAAAAGATTATATGGAAGGATGGCTCATTTTTGAAAAATTCTTACCTGCCGCTGCCAAAAGATATAAGTTTGAACAGAGAGATGACATAAAGAAACAACTTGTGGAAAAACAGGAAATCTTATTGATTCAGCAATATAGAGAAAAAGAAATTAACGCAAAATGCAGCCCTACCGAGGAAGAATTAAAAACGTATTACGATAAAAATAAAACAAAATACGAAAAAAAACCTCTCGAACAGGTAAAAGCAAGAGTCTCCTGGGATCTGGAACAGGAAAAAAGAACTGCAAGAGAAGCAGAATTACTTGCAGGCTTGCGCTCAAAAATACCCGTACAGCTCGTAACAACTTCTCTATAACCTATGAAACCTTATCATCTCATTATAAGCATTTTGCTGATATCGGGATGCGCTAAACAAGAACCCGTCATTCAACAATTATCTTCACCAATAAAAAAAATAGAAGGACTGGTCTATGAAAGTGGCGCAAAAAACTCAATACCCGGTGTTCCCGTTATAGCTTACGATAAATATGGATATCTGGTAAACGGCTCGACTACAAACATTAGAGGTGGATACGCCATCTCTGATATCCTTCCGGGAATGTATATACTGAGAATCCACTCTGGCGAATATGCTACAGGTGGAAAATATGTCGGTGAATATTATAAAAATGCATATAACTGGGAAGAAGCAAATGTTGTCATAGTAAAAGATAACAGCGTTACCTCGGAAATTAATTTTCTGCTCGATAAAGGAGCAGTCATAAAAGGAAAACTCATAGAAAAAAATTTCAAAACACCAATACAAAATACCCCATTTTTCCTAAAGTTATATAAATCAAAAAATAATTATATAGATTATGTCAGCCAAACAGACTCAATCGGTGAATACATTGTAAGTGGAATTGAACCCGGGAAATACAATATATTTATAGAACCGGAAGGCTGGATAGGAACATCCCATAGCGATACTCTGGTTACTGTTAATCTTATAATTGATACCTTAAAAGGAGTAAATTTTGAAGTCAAAAAAGGCGGCACGATTTGCGGGAAAGTTACCCCAGCTACACAAACATGGATACAGATAATTGGAAATAATAAAGCTCTTGAAAAACAAGTAGATTCTGCAGGGAATTATGTTATTTCAGGCTTACCGTCAGATAATTATACAATAAAAGTAAAACCTCTTCCTAAAATAAGTCAATATGCTTGGAAATACTGGAAAGATACAAATAATCCGATAAATGCTATATCCATAAGCATAAAAGAAGAAGATACGGTTAAAAATATAGATTTCCAATTACAACAAGAAGGAATAATTTCAGGAACGGTAAAAGATAAGAATAATATTCCTCTGGAAAATTATGACTTTGAAATCTATGATGCCCGCTGGAACAGAATTGAAGGCTCAGAACTCTCGCACGGTTCTAATGGATATTACGAAATTCATAACCTTCCCCAGGGAGAATATATCTTAAAAATTAACGCATTTATACCTTACCTTAATAAAGCTTATTGTGGTAAATATTATAAAAATACATATAAACTTGAAAACGCCCAAAAAATTGTCGTAAAATACGGCTCTATCACTAATAAGGTTAATTTTAAACTTGAACCCGCCGGAATAATCCAGGGGTTTGTATTCTGTAATACTAATCTGCTGTCTGGAGATAGCACAAGATTCTATATTGTAGCATTTAACGTTAAGACGGGTGAAACTTTCTCCTCTAAAAATACGTTCACGGGAGGATACAAAATACTGGGTGTTCCCATAGGAGAATACAAAGTATGCGCTTTTGCGCCCGGGACCGAATTCTCAGCTATATGGCTCGGAGGCGGAACTACTTTCAATGACCCTAAAACAGAAATTGTTAAAATAACGGATGTAACTACTCCGGTTGATTTCAATTTCAGTGTGGCACCAAGAAAATCAAAAGTCTCCGGAAAAGTTTATGACGAAAAAACTAAAACCCCAATCTATGGCGGGAAAGTTATAGCTTATGATTTATCCGGACATATAGTTCAAATCGCAGAATGTAGCCCTGAAGGCTATACTTTAACCGGACTTTCTTCAGGAAAATATTTTGTAAAAACAACCGATTTCAAAAACTATACCAACAAATGGAATAATAATAAAGAAATCTCTGCCTCTTATAATACTCCTATATTATGGGCAATAACCATTCCCCCAAATACCCCTTATCTGGAAATACCCGCATTGTCTGGAGATAATAAAGATGACGCAACCCTGACCGGAACCGTGGATTTTAGACTCAAAAAAGTTAGTGATAAAAACTAATTGCTTTATAACTTTCTGGTAATCATAAAATCGGATAATTCCAATAGAAATTTAGTAGGTTTGGATTTAAATTTTGCCGATATTAAAAGATTCTTAGCCTTTGAAATATGACCTCTCGCCTTGTTTTTTGCATAATCCAGAGCACCGGTTTTAATAAATATTTCTCTTACGTCGTCAAAATCCTTTTCTGTTAAATTTTT
Source organism: bacterium (assembly GCA_028688815.1). Taxonomy (GTDB): domain Bacteria; phylum Hydrothermota; class UBA3073; order JACQXS01; family JAQTXJ01; genus JAQTXJ01. The sequence continues at coordinate 11,522 of JAQTXJ010000063.1, forward strand.
ATTTCCTAAATTTCTTTTTAATATCTTCAACTCAGAAGAAGAAGCATTATCCCCCGCATATATGGATAAAAGTGTTTTTTTCCCCTGTCTGATGTCCGAATTTACGGGTTTTCCAAGTTTTTTCTCCTCCCCAAACGAACCAAGTATGTCATCCGTAATTTGAAAAGCTGCCCCTAATAAAATCCCAAACTCACGAAAAATCTTAATTTTTTTGATATTAGCACCACCAAGCATAGCTCCCATAACCAAAGGAGCAACGGTAGTGTATGATGAAGTTTTTAACCCAATCATTTTTAAAAGCTGTTCTTCACTAACCTTGTTCTCATTTTCAAGAATTACATCATACAATTCCCCCTGGAAACAACTGAGTAAAGAATCGTTATATTCTTTTAATGCTCCTATTTTATATTCTTCCCTAAACTTTGAAGATAAAACAACGTTTGCGCCAAGATTTGACAACATATCCCCTGCCATTATGCCTGCAGAAACGCCAAACGTATCACTTTTTCGCCAATTCCCTACAAGTTTATGGAAAGAAGGCCCTCCCCTCCTTATAGGATCATTATCTATAATATCATCGTGTATCAGTAAAAAAGCCTCCATTAACTCCATACATATAGAAGTATGAATAATATCCGTTTCTTTTTTGCCACCTACCGCCTCATACCCCTTTATCAACAATATCGCCCTTAATCGCTTCCCGCCTCTCATACAAAATTCAATTACAAAATCCATTATTTGTAAGGATACGGAACTTATAGACGCTAACTTCTTCCTCTCCCCCTCTAAATAACTTTTAAGAAAATCCTCTATCCTCAACTTATACTCCTTAACCTCTAATTCAAAAGAAGTATTACCGTTTTTGATTTTTGATTTGGCGCAAAGCGACACCCCGCCTTGGCGGTGGTTGGATTTTGTCTTTTTCATGGGGACACCCTATCTATAGTTCTTGGAAATGGTATTGTTTCACGAATATGATGTAATCCGCATATCCAAGTTACTAATCTTTCAAGACCAAGTCCAAATCCCGAATGTGGAACAGAACCATATCTTCTTAAATCAAGATACCATTCATGGGCTTCTTTGGGCAAGCCTTCTTTTTCTATTTTTTTCTCTAATGCTTGTATGTTTTCTTCTCTTTGCGAGCCACCTATTATTTCCCCATAACCTTCGGAAGCAAGCAAGTCCGTACATAACACAACCTCAGTGTTTTCAGGGTCAGGTTTCATATAAAATGCTTTACATTTCGTAGGATAACGATGCACAAAAACTGGTTTATCGAATTGAGAAGCTATATATGTTTCCTGTGGAGCCCCAAAATCATCTCCCCATTGAAGTATAGGGACTTCCCCCCCTGAAACAGACTGTTTTTTAACCATTTCAATTGCCTCACTGTAGCTTATACGATAAAAAGGCACTTTTATTTTTTCAAGTATAGTAACATCTCTTTCTAACATTTTAAGTTCTTTCTGCCTATTTGCAAGGACTCTCTGGACTATATAAGTCACAAATTGTTCTGCTAACTCCATAATGTCATCAAGCTTTGCATAAGCAACTTCAGGTTCTATTTGCCAGAACTCGGTAAGATGCCTACGAGTCTTGGAAGCCTCCGCACGGAAAGTAGGTCCGAATGTATATATCTTATTAAATGCCATACATCCTGCTTCCCCATACAACTGACCGGATTGAGATAAATAAACTTTCTGGTCAAAATAAGGGACCTCAAAAAGAGTCGTAGTACCTTCACAGGCAGAAGGGGTAAAAATAGGAGCATCTAATTTAATAAAGTCTTTTGAGTGAAAAAAATCTATAATACTACGAATTACTTCGTCCCTGATTCTGATAATTGCCCATGGTGTTTTTGACCTAAGCCATAAATGCCTGTTAGATAAGAGGAAATCAATCCCGTGCTCTTTTTTCTGTAGTGGATACACTTCTGCCTGTCCTATAACCTGAATGGATTTTAAATCTAATTCGTATCCTCCCGGTGCACGAGGTTCTTCCCTGACTTTACCAATAATTACAACTGAGGATTCCTGGGAAATTTTATCGCAAAGTTCAAATATGCCTTCATCTACCTGTCCCTTTACCACAACTACCTGTATAAACCCGGTTCCATCACGAATTTCAAGGAAATGTATTTTCCCGCTTGAACGCTTGTTATAAAGCCATCCGCTAATCTCTACTTCTTTATCTTTATAATCCGAAATTTTTTCTATATATGCTTTCATTTTAACCACTCCTCTTTTTAATTTTTAATATTTGCTCCGCCTCAGGCGGATTACTTTTTAATATTATTATACTACCCCTGGCGCGAGTCGAACGCGCGACAACCGATTTAGGAAACCGGTGCTCTATCCATCTGAGCTACAGGGGCATCATTTTTATTTCTCTCTTATTCCGTATTTAATTTTATATATTAAAAAAATATTCTTAACTGTCAACTTAATTATTTATCAATAATTCTTAATATTTGTTCCTTTAAAAAACAAATAAAAGGCATTGACAAGATGCCTATTTCGCCACACATATATAGTTATAAACTCACTATTTTATAAAAAGGAGGCCAAATGAATAAAATATCATTGTATTTTTTTATTATTTGCCTGTCTACAGTTTCTTTATACGGTATGAGCAAAAAACTACCCCAAAACACAAAAGCCACAATAAATAATCCGAAAACTTTG
>JAQTXJ010000064.1 GCA_028688815.1 bacterium
CTTATGTGAATAAGGCAGGATTACCTTTTGTGTTTAAGATGTTCCAGAACTATCCGAATCCATTCAGAAATAAGACGACTATAAAATATCAGATACCTGTAACGAGTAAAGTATCGCTAATGATTTATGATTTAACGGGAAGATGTGTGAAGGCGTTAGTCAATGAAGAGCAGATACCGGGATATTACAAATCGGAACTGAATTCAAAAGACTATCCGACGGGAATCTACTTTGCGAAGTTCAAGGCGGGGGAGTATAAGGAGACAAAGAAACTCATATTAATGAAGTAAAACCCAGAACAATAAAAAGCCATTTCTGTTTTTCAGAGATGGCTTTTTATTGTTGTATTTTCTTACTCTCTGACAATAACAAATACTTGACAATTATATAATAAGTCAATATTTTACTAAAATGCGAGTTTTGGTTACAGGCGGAGCCGGTTTTATTGGAAGTAATGTCGCTAATAGGTTAATCGGTAATGGCAACGAGGTAATTGTGTTTGATAATTTATCAAGACGCGGCTCGGAATTAAACTTAAAATGGTTAAAAAAGAACGGAAAATTCATATTTATTAAAGGAGATACCAGAGATAAAAAAACAGTAAATAATGTATTCAAAAAGTATTCTCCTATAGATACAGTATTTCACTTCGCAGCGCAAACAGCAGTGACAACATCCGTAATTAATCCCGCAGAAGATTTTGAGATAAATGCAATGGGAACATTTAATCTGCTTGAAGTTTGTAGGAAAGAGAAAAATAAACCATTGATTGTTTTTTCATCTACCAACAAAGTATATGGTAAATTGGAAAATACTAGTCTGATAGAGAAATCAAAACGATATGAAGCTAAAAACTTAAAAAATGGTATAAATGAGTCTATAAAATTGGATTTTTATTCGCCATATGGTTGTTCTAAAGGTTGTGCAGACCAATATGTCAGAGATTATGCGAGAATGTATGATTTGCCAACAATAGTATTCAGAATGTCCTGTATATACGGGGAAAGACAATTTGGGATTGAAGACCAGGGGTGGGTTGCATGGTTTATTATAACAGCTATAAGAAATAGACAACTAACAATTTATGGCAATGGCAAGCAAATAAGAGATATCCTTTTTATTGAAGATTATGTTAATTTATGTATGTCTGCTGTGAAAAATAAAGATAAAATAAAAGGAAAAGTATATAATATCGGTGGCGGAAAAGAAAATACTATATCGCTCTTAGAGCTAATAGATATGATAGAAAATAAGTTGGGTAAAAAAATAAAATGTAAATTTAGTGAACCACGGCCGGGAGACCAGTTGTTTTATGTTTCCGATACTACTAAGGCAAGACAAGATATGCGGTGGAAACCAAAGGTTAATGTTGCTACAGGAGTTCAACGGCTTTATCAATGGCTAATAGAACATAAAAAGGAAATAGAAAGTGTTTTGCCTTAAGAAATGCGGATTTTATTTGTTATCCCGGTATATACAGATAAAATTGGAGGCAGAGAAAGGTATTTGTATAAAATCTCTGAGGAATTATCCGGAGAGTATGATGTAGAAGTAGTAACAAGATTTGATACCCCTTTTAATTATTTTGCTTCAAGCAATAGGTTTTTGGCAAATTCAAAAAACAAAACTTATTTCAATGGTAAAATTAAAATCAACGTTATAGGAATAAACTTTTTTGAAAAAATATGGCTTTTACCTGTATATAAATTATATTTTAACTTAAAAACTCAAAAAGTTGCAAAGTGGCTGTATAATAAAGTATGGGTAAAGAAAATTATTCCTTTTGTAAAATCGGCAGATGTTGTTGAATATCATGGAACAGGGCAAGAACTCCTTAGTTTTGGCGTATTAGAATCGTGCAGGATACTTAATAAACCATTTATAGTTTTACCACATAGTCATCCCGGAAGTTGGGGAGATTGGGGTATTGATATTGAACTTTATAAGTCTGCAGATAGAATAATAGTAAATAGCGAATCTGAAAAACAATTTATGGTATCAAAAGAAATATCGGTAGAAAAAATAAGAGTTATATATGGTGCGCCAATTATCGAAACTAAAACCTGCCATAGTGAGGATGGAAAATATTTCAGAAAAAAATATAATATTACAGGAGATATGATATTGTTTGTTGGTAGAAAGATAAAAGGCAAGGGATATGTTTCATTGATTAAAGCAATGGATTTAGTATGGAAAGATAATCCCGAAACTTATTTTGTATTTATCGGTAGTGGAGAGTCTATATATTCACTGCAAGATAAAAGAGTAATTGAACTTGGATGGTGCGATGAGTTTGAAAAAATAAGCGCCTATAAGGCTTGCGATATATTTTGTATGCCCTCTTACGAAGAAGCATTTGGAATTGTTTATACTGAAGCGTGGATGTTTGGCAAACCTGTAATTGGCGGAAATATCCCGGCATTAAAAGAGGTAATATCCGAAGGAGTAGACGGATTGCTTGTTAAACAGGATCCGGAAGATATTGCAGCAGCGATATTAAAATTATTAAATGATAAGTCTTTAAGAGATAAAATGGGAATAGCTGGCAAGAAAAAAGTGGACGAAAAATTTAATTGGAATAAAATTATCAGCGATATAAAAAGCTTATATAATAGTTTAACCTAAATGTACGATTTAAGTTTAATAATTGCATGTTATAATGAAGAACAAATACTTGTAAAAAATGTATCGGAGATTATAGAAATTTTAGATAAAACAAATTTGAGTTATGAAATTATATTTGTTGATGATTGTAGTAAAGATAGAACAAGAGAAAAAATAGAAGAAATAATGTTAACGTATAAAGCTAAAAACTTACAAAAAATATTTCACAAGGAAAATATAGGACGTGGGGGAGCGGTAAAAGATGGAATTAGAATGGCTAAAGGAAAAATAACAGGATATATAGATGTTGACTTAGAAGTAAACGCTGAGTATATTTCTGAATTTGTAGATGCAATAAAGAATGGATATGATATAGCTGTAGCCCATAGAATTTACAAATTTCAAATCAAGTTAATGGGGATATGCAGATTGATATTGACAAAAGCATATCATTGGCTGGTAGAAATTATTTTAGGACTTCCATACAAAGATACTGAAGCCGGATATAAATTTTTTGATACTAATAAAATAGTGCCTATGATTGATGAAATAAAAAATATGCAATGGTTTTGGGATACGGAATTTATGGCAAGAACGTATGTGCATAACTATAAAGTAAAAGAAATTCCGTGTATATTTATCAGAAAATATGAAAGACATTCTACCGTTAGAATTTTCTCTGATTCATTTCGTTATTTTATAAAGTTGCTTCAATTTAAAGAGATTGAATTATTATAAGGTAAATTATGAAAGCTTTAAAAGAAATAGGTATTTGGAAGGGAATAAAATATATTTTTACTACTATTGCATTATGTATCTTAAAATTAATGATTTTTTCGCCTTGTAGAATATTCTTTTTAAGACTATTAGGCGTTAGAATAGGCAAACATTGTGTCATTAATTCAATTAAGTTTTTTAATTGTTATAGAAGAGGATTTCGAGGCTTAAGTATTGGGAATGAGTGTTTTTTGGGTGAGGATATTATGATTGATCTGGCAAACGAAGTTCATATAGGTGATAAAGTTAGTATTGGCGCGAGAGTGATTATAATGACTCATATTAATGTTGGATATAAGGATCATCCATTACAAAAGTTTTTCCCGTGTTCTTCAAAACCTGTTATAATAAAATCAGGTTCATTTATCGGTGTCAATTCAACAATCCTTTCCGGGGTAGAAGTTGGAGAATGTGCTTTTATAGGAGCTTGTAGTATGGTAAGTAAAAATGTTGAATCGTATACTATGGTTGCCGGAATACCGGCAAAAATAATCCGGACTCTTTCCGATTAATAAAAATATAGCTGTTAGTTAACCAAAATATATCCTTGCTGTATGAAAAATTATAAAAAACAACGTTACGAATTATTTTTTTTGATACTTATTCTTGCCGGAGCTTTTATTTTACGATTGTGGGGTGTGGATTTTGGACTGCCCGGATTGTTTTATATTGATGAACGATTTTTCCCTTATAATGCTTTTTATGCATTAACTCATAAAGGTTATATCCCAAAAGCTTTTTTCTATGGAAATTTAATACCATACCTGTTAAGTGTATTTTATAGCATTTATTTTGTAGTTCTAAAAATAATGGGGATGGTAAAGACTCCTTTTGACTTTCTTGTCCTTTATATGAAAGACCCCACAAATGTATATTTAATTGGAAGAATCTTATTTGTTTGTGCAAGCACATTATCCGTTTGGGCATTGTATTTATTAGGAAAAAAATTATACAATAGAACTATTGGATTGTTATCCGCTTTTTTTCTTGCATTCAGTTTTCTCCCAATCCATCAGTCGAAATTTATGAAGGGAGATACGCTTGGAACATTATTCCTTCTGCTTTCTTTGTATTTTTGTGTAAAGGAAGTTAACATAAAGAAAACAGTATGGGCAGGCATATTTATGGCACTTGCGATAGCCGCAAGATTTACTTTATATCTAGCCCCAATTATCCCGATAATAATATATTTTATGTTAAATGATAAATTCAAATACAAACGAATAATTATTTTTAGCGGGACTCTTATTCTTACTTTTTTACTTACTACTCCATCGATAATATTTCAATCCTATGATTTTATAAATGAAATGCAACATACATTATTACCCTCTCAAGCTTGCTTGACGGTTGATACAGGTCGGCAACCCATTTTACTTTTCTATTTTACAGAGCATTTATATAAAGGTATAGGTTGGGGGTTAGAAATAATTGCATTGTTCGGACTTATTTATTCCTTGATTGCAGTATTTTCAAAGTTATCAAAGCAACAAAAAGGAGAAGAGATAGGAATAATGATTTTTTTATTTTTATTTTTTATAATTATTTTAAATCATTGTGCAGGTTGGGAACGGTACGTTATCCCCGCTATTCCTTTTTTTATGCTATTTGCATCTAAGTTTTTGTATGAAATTATAAAAAGGATTAAAATCACTATGTCTGTTAAATTGGCGATTATGGGACTTTTTTCTATAATCCTGATATGTCCCTCTTTGATAAAAACTTTTAAGTATGATTATTTTATATCTCGGCCGGATGCCCGAATTTTGGCACGAGATTTCATAGAATATACCATACCTTCAGGAACTAAAATAGTAAGTGATGGAGGAGAATTTATTGACCAAAGTTCTGTTTTAGGTCCCCCTTTGCGTAAAAGTAAAAGACAACTGCAGGATACATTAATGTCAATAAACAAACAAAATATATCCGGAACATTGCTTTCTGCTATGATTGAAGGGTGCAAAGAACCTGCTTATATGGTAGAAAATATTCCTAATATAGAACACCCCCCTTATAAAGATTCTAAATATGATACTACCGTAAAAATTTACATAGAACACGGAGTCGAGTATTTAATAACAAGTGATTGGATGAGAGGATTGGGGACAGTAATGCCGAAAAGTTTTTTGAATTCTCTTGAAAAAGAATATGAATTAGTTAAAGAAATTAGACCTAATCCCGTATTACAATGGGATTATTATAATAGACAAATAGATTACGAATCGCTTGAAAAAGTAAATGTATTCGATAAAAATACTATATGTGGACCGATTATTAAGATATATAAAAAACGATGAACAAAAATATTAAAATCCATTATATTTTATTATTTTTAATATGTACGATAGCTTTTGTCCTGCGTATGTGGGGATGGAATTTCGGGCTGCCCGGATTATTCCATTTAGATGAAAGAATATTTCCGGTCGACGCTTTTTATAGGTTATCTCATAAGGGGCAAATTCCAATCATCTATCATTCCTATCCTTATGGGGATTTAATTCCTAACATACTTGCCGTATTCTATGGTATGTATTATTTAATCTTAAAGTTTATAAAAATAGTTCACATTCCTTTTGATTTTTTGGTGCTTTATATGAGAGATCCCTCGAGTGTATATTTAATTGGAAGAATGCTATTTGTTCTCTCGTCAACTGCTAGTGTTTTTGTTCTATATTTAATAGGAAAAAGGCTTTGCAATAAAACGGTTGGTTTCCTCTCTGCTTTTTTTCTCGCTTTTAATTTCTTATCCATTCAACAGGCAAAATTTATGAAAGGCGATACTTTGGGGACTTTGCTGATGTTGATTTCAGTTTATTTTTGCTTTCCCCAAAAAGAGGAAGAGGATGTTAATGGACAAATAAAACGTAAAAAGTATATTCTTACAGGTATATTTGCCGGATTTGCAATAGCTGCAAGGTTTACTTTGGTTGTTTATTTGATTGTTCCCGTAATTGTTTTTCTTATGGATAAGAAAATATTATTTGCTAACAAAATTAAAAATTGTTTAATTTTTATCCTTTGCAGTATATCTACATTTTTGATATTAACTCCTTCTGTGATTTTTAGATGGTATATATTTTTTATTAATATGCTTAGTCTTGGAATACAAGTTGGGGAAGCGTCAAAAAGTATAAATTCTAACTCTGCATGGATGATACATATGAATAATGGAATCGGAATACCCTTGGCAATAATTGGAATTTTAGGAATGTTATATTCGTTATATAAAAAAGAGAATATCAGCCTGATTGTATTTGTAGTCCTTTTTGGAAGCGCTGTTTTTAGTCTTGCTACCCCTTCGTGGCATGCAATTGCTATAATTCCTTTTATTGTTTTCTTTGCGGCTAAGTTTATATATGAGATTAGTATCATAATTTGTAAAAAGAAACCCAAAACGAGACATTTTTTTCTTGCCGTTGTAAGTATATTAGCCGTAATTCCGCCGTTATTGAATGTATTAAAATATAATTATTTGATAAGCTGCCCGGATACAAGAAATTTAGCTAAAGAATTTATTGAAAAAACGATTCCTCCGGAAAGTAAGATAGTATCTGAAGGAATGGAATATTTTGAACAAACTTCTATTCTGGGGGTTCCTATAAATAAAAGTAAAAAACAATTGCAGGAACAATTTGATAAGGTAAAAAAAGAAGGTTTTGGAGGTGCTCTTGTTCTCGCAGAAATCAAGGGGCAAAAGGAACCGAGCTATACACTGGAGAATATTTTAATTTTGGAAGATCCTCCTTATAAAAATGAAAAATATGATACTACAGTTGAAATTTATTTAGAGCACAATATAGATTATTTGATTATGAGTAGCTGGGTAAGAGACTGTAGTTGGAATTATGATACGTATATTATGCCGGAAAAATTTGCAATTTCACTGGAAAAAGAATATGAGATTATAAAAGAATTTATACCTAATCCGGTCTTTGGTTGGGATTATTATTGTTTCTCAAAAATAGATTATAACGCTCTATCTAAAGTAGCAATATGGCATAGAAAGATTATTGGAGGTCCGATTATAAAAATATATAAGAAAAGAATCTCTCCTTTACCTATTTGTCAAACAGATAAAAAATGAATTTCCATAAAGAAAAACAAAATATATTACTACTCTCGTTTATTATTTTTATAGCTTTTGTTTTAAGAATATGGGAATTTAATTTTGGTTTACCAAGTTTATTCCACTATGATGAAAGACTTTTTCCTGTAGATGCTTTTTATAGGTTGTCTCATAAAGGACAAGCTTCCCCTACTTATCATTTTTATGCTTATGGCGATTTAATCCCTAATATACTTGCCGTATTCTATGGTATATATTATTTAATCTTAAAATTTATAAAAATAGTTTATACTCCTTTTGATTTTCTGGTGCTTTATGCAGGAGACCCATCAAGTGTATATCTGATTGGCAGAATGCTATTTGTTCTTTCATCAAGCATTAGTGTTTTTGTTCTATATTTAATAGGAAAGAGACTTTACAATAAAACAGTAGGACTCCTCTCTGCTTTTTTCTTTACGTTTAGCTTTTTAGCTGTTCAACAGGCAAAATTTATGAAGGAGGATGCTTTAGGAATTTTAATGATGTTGATTTCGGTTTATTTTTGCTTTTCCCAAAAAGATGAAGAGGATGTTAATGGAAAAATAAAACGTAAAAAGTATATTCTTACAGGTATATTTGCCGGTCTTGCAATAGCTGCAAGATTCACTTTGGTTATTTATTTAATTACTCCTGCAATCGTTTTTCTTATGGAGAAAAAAATATTATTTACTAATAGAATTAAGAATTGCTTAACCTTTATCCTGTGCAGTGTAACTACATTCTTGGCGTTAACGCCTTCGGCAATATTTAGTTTTGATAAGTTTACGAATACAATATTTGGTCTTGGAACTCGATTTAGTGTGTCAAGAAGTGTAAGTATACAACCTAATTGGTTAATTTATTTGACAGAGCATATAAAAAATGGAATTGGAATGCCATTAGAAATAGTTGGAATTTTAGGAATATTATATTCATTATATAAAAAAGAGAATGTTAGTTTGATTGTGTTCATAATTCTTTTTTGGGGTGCCATTTTAAATCTTGGGACTTGTCCATGGTATGCAATTGCTATAATTCCTTTTATTGTTTTCTTTGCGGCTAAGTTTATATATGAGATTAGTATCATAATTTGTAAAAAGAAACCCAAAACGAGACATTTTTTTCTTGCCGTTGTAAGTATATTAGCCGTAATTCCGCCGTTATTGAATGTATTAAAATATAATTATTTGATAAGCTGCCCGGATACAAGAAATTTAGCTAAAGAATTTATTGAAAAAACGATTCCTCCGGAAAGTAAGATAGTATCTGAAGGAATGGAATATTTTGACCAAACTTCCATTGTGGGAGTTCCTTTACATAAAAGCAATAAACAATTCAAGGAACAATTTGAGAGAGCAAGCAAACAAAATGTAAACGGAATCTTTTTACTTGCAATGATTAAAGGGCAGAAAGACCCTAGGTATATATTGGAAAATGTTTCTGTTTTAGAAAAACCCCCTTATATTGGTGGATATGTTACTACCGTGAAGATTTATACTCAAAACGAAGTGGATTATTTAATCACAACCAGCTGGGTTAGAGGAAGAGAAGAAGGAGATACGATGCCGGATGAATTTAGAAAGTCTTTTGAAAAAGACCGTATATTTATAAAAGAATTTGTTCCTAATCCTGTTTTTAAATGGGATTATTATTGTTTTAAAGTAGATTATAATGCTCTTTCAAAAGTCTCGATATTTGATAAAAATATTACAGGTGGACCTATTATAAGGATATATAAATTAAAGAAACCTTTAGAAAGTGTTGAATTACGGAAATAGGATTACTTTAGCCGCAGTTTTGTTTATCATTTCGGAAAAGCCCTTGTCAAATTCTTCAAGTTTTAGCTTATGAGTAATCACAGGTGAGATATCAAGTTTTTTGTATGCAAGCAGGTTTCTTACTTTGAACCATGTATCAAACATCAGTCTTCCGCTTATTCCGTAAATGGTAACCCCTTTAAATATTATACTGTTGTAATCTATATTGATAACTCCCGGTGTAATTCCGAATGCAGAAAATCTCCCGCCTCTGCGGACTGCTTTTATTGCAAGCTCGATTGTTTTTGGTGAACCTGCCATATCAAGCACAACGTCTGCTCCTATACCTTTTGTTTCGTCTAATATTCTTTTTAAAGGGTCTTCATTCTTGGGATTAATACAAATATCCGCTCCCATTTTTTTTGCAATGTCAAGTCTGAATTGCTCAACTTCTACGACTATAACCTGTGCTGCGCCTGCTACTTTTGCTACTCCCGTTGAAAATAAACCCGTTGGTCCTGCCCCAAGAATAACAACGGTTTTTGCGGTAACAGGTTCAACTAACGTGCAGTATACTGCATTCCCAATTGGTTCCTGTACTGAGGCGAATTCCGGTGGTATGGACTTATCATTTTTCCATATTACACTTTCCGGGACCGTAATATACTCCGCAAAACAACCGTCACAATCTACTCCAAGTATTTTGACGTTATGACATATGTGCATTTGCCCCGTCATACATTGGATACAGCCTCCGCAGGGGATATGGGTTTCTGCGGATACATAATCTCCTACTTTTATATTTTTTACGCAAGACCCAACTTCTACAATTTCGCCTGCAAATTCATGCCCCATAGTTTGAGGTAAGTTTTTTATTCTGTTCTGCGCCCATTCATTCCAACTGTAAATATGAACGTCTGTCCCGCATATGGAAGTTGCTTTTACTTTAACTAACACCTCATACGAAGAGGGTTTAGGTACTTCAATGTCTACAAGTGTTGCCCCTAACTGGGGATTTATTTTACGGATTGATTTCATTTTCATAAAGAGGAAATTAATACAATTCATATAAATGTCAAGTCAGAAATGTTAAAAAATGTTTTACTCTTGACATAGCTTTGTTTTACAATAAAATCCTATACTTATATGAAAACATTCTGGCTTGTAGACGGACATTCCATTGCGTACCGTTCTTATTTTGCTTTTATGCACAATCCTCTCAGAAATTCTAAAGGTGAAAACACCTCTGCAGTATTCGGATTTATTAATTCGTTAGTTAAATTGCTGACCGAGAAAAAGCCGGAATATATGTTTGTTGCGTTTGATGCGCCACATCCTACTTTTCGTCATGAGCAGTTTAAGGATTATAAAATCCAGAGACCTCCAACGCCATCGGATTTATCTTCCCAGTTCCCGATAATAAAAAATGTCGTGGAAATAATGGGTGTTACGCTTATTGAAAAACCTGGCGTGGAAGCGGATGACATTATTGGGACTGTTGCTATAGAGGCAAGAGACAAAGGTTTTGAAGTTACAATATTTGCGGATGATAAAGATTTTCTACAATTAGAGTCGCAGGGAATAAAAATTTTAAGTGCGAGGACTTTTGAGTTTGTACACTGCGAAGAAAAGTTAGGAATTCCACCTGCTTTGGTGCCGGACTACCTTGCGCTTACAGGAGATTCAATAGATAATATCCCCGGTGTGTATGGGATAGGTCCCAAAAATGCACAAAAACTTATAACGGAAATAGGTGGACTGGATAAGATATATGAGAATATCCCTTCTGTAAAGGGTGAGAAGATAAAAGAGTCGCTAGTGAAAAATAAAGATAATGCGTATATGTCAAAGATGCTTGCTACTATCAAGACTGATGTTGATGTCGGGATTGATATTTCAGAAATGACGGTAAAAGAAACAAATAAAGAAAGTTTGTTCAATATTTTGAGAGAGTTGGAGTTTTATTCGCTTGTTAAAAAACTGATTCCTGATAGTTTTGAGGTTGCAAATAAGGATAATGTAGTAAAAGTCAAACCCAAAAATGTAACTACGGGGAAAGGCGAACAGTCAACTTTGTCTATCTTTTCACAGATTCCGCAGAAACAGGAAAGTCCGGAATCTGCTTTGGAAATGGACTGGGATAGTTTTTTAGAAGGTGTCGGAGATAAAGTTAGTGTAGCTTTTAAGGACAAGGGGTTTGCATTGGGAACGGATAAAGAGAAGATTCTTTTTTCGGGTACTTCCGTTAAGAAAGAGGATTTTGAAAAACTTAATTCTATTATCGACAATGAAAAGATTGAAAAAATTACGGCTGATAGTAAATACCTGTTTCATAATTTCAGCGTAAAAGGAAAAGTTTTTGACATAGGATTAGCCGGGTATTTGCTGGAACCCGGAGTGAAAGAACCTTCGCTTGAAGCTATGAGTATTAAATGGCTCGGGAAGACGCTGGTAAGTTCGGATGAAATAGATTATCTAAGTAAAAGTGTGGACGTATGCACTAAAGCGTATCCGGTTTTGAAAGCTAAACTTGAAGAAGAGGGGTTAAATACTATATATAACGATATAGAACTTCCGTTAGCAAAAATTCTTGCCGGGATGGAGGAAAAAGGAGTTCTTATAAATAAAAAATATTTTACCGATGAATCCGAAAAATTGGGTATAAGAATTAATAAAATAGAAGAATCAATATATGAGGATGTGGGGGAGAGGTTTAATTTGAGGTCGCCGTCCCAATTAAGTAAAATTCTCTTTGAGAAGTTGAATCTGCCTAAATCAAAACATAAAAAGACGCATTATTCTACTGAACAGGATGTCCTGGATGAACTGGCAAAAATACATCCTTTGCCGAAAAAAATCTTAGATTACCGAGAGTTATTCAAATTAAAATCCACATATATTGATACTCTGCCTGTATTGGCAGATAAAGAAGGTAGGGTGCATACTGTATGGCAGCAAACGGGTACTATAACAGGAAGGTTATCATCAAAAGACCCGAATCTACAAAACATACCAGATATGGAGATAAAACAGGGGTTTATTGCTCCTGAAGGGTATGTTATAATGGATGCGGATTATTCGCAGATAGAATTGAGAATACTTGCAGGTGTTTCAAAAGACGATATTCTTTTAGAAGCATTTAATAATAATGAAGACATCCACAGGAAAACGGCAGGGTTGATATTTAATGTCCTGGAGGAGCAGGTTAACCAAACACAGAGGGATATAGCGAAAGTAGTTAATTTTGGGATTGTTTATGGAATGGGACCTTTTGGGTTAGCGCAGAGATTGAACATTCTCCCTGAAGAAGCTTTAACTTTTATAACGTCTTATTTTCTTACCTATCCCGGTGTAAAAAACTGGATAGATAAACAGATAGAGAATGCAAAGAAAAACGGTTACGTGGAAACTATTCTTGGACGAAAAAGATGGCTTCCGAATATAGGTTCGGAAAAAGGGAGAAGCAAGGAATTTGAAGAACGGGTAGCGATAAATGCTCCGTTACAAGGGACAGCAGCAGATATGATAAAAATAGCAATGATAAAAATTCAACCTCAATTAAAAGATTTTAATGCGAATATAATAATGCAAGTTCACGACGAACTGGTATTGGAAGTGCCTGAAGATAAAGTAAAAGAAGTAAAAACATTGGTAAAATATGAAATGGAAAATGCTCTGGATATAGGTGTGCCGGTAGTAGTAGGAATTGGTGTAGGTAAAGACTGGCATTCTGCACACCCATAGGATAATGAAATTAAAAATCAATCTGCCTGAGGCGGAGCAAAAATTAAATAGCTTAAAAAGAATATTTCTTTGTTCTATAATATTATTAGTTCCATTGTTAGTATTGGCGCAACAATTGGATGATGATGATTCAGAACAAGAATACAGCGTTTCCAGTTTTTCTATCAGCATAATACCGATATTATATAATGTGCCATTGAAAAGCGATTTTGAACTTCCTGTAAGTAGGTACCCCGGAGGCATAGGAATGCGCGTGGGGGGGAGATATTATAAGGTAGCAGGAGAAGTCGGAATGTTTTTTACAAACCATTATTTTAAACAAATGCCGGATTCAATTTTTAAATCTCAAAAAGTGGGTTTTTCTTCCGCGACATGTAGTTTTAAATACTATTTTTATGTTACAGAAAACTTATTCCAACCATATTGTTTTGCAGGCATTGATGTTTACAACTTAAGTCATCTCTGGATTGAAGGGGACAAAGAGAAGTATGGACTTTATGGTAGCTCTAACATATGTCCTAAACATTTCGGAGCAGGATTTGATTATTTTTTAAATAAGTATTTTTCTTTAGGAATAGACAATCTGGTAGAATTAATAGATTATTCTACACAGACTATAGGTTCCAAAGAAGTAGCGCTTAATAAACACATTAGAGGAGTTTATTGGATTCCGTCTGTTACTATAACATATCGATATCGTTGAAAGAAAAGATACCATAAGTAAGAGAAAAATGAAAGGATGTTTAGTGTTTGGGTATTTGATTTGAGGTAATATGATTATTGGCGTGACAGGTGATATAGGGACGGGAAAGTCCACAGTTGCTAAGTTTTTGAAAGAATTTAGCAGGGGTGAAATCATAAATGTAGATAAACTTGGATGGGAAATCCTTGAAAAAAAGAAAACAAAACTTATAGATACGTTTGGTGAGAAAATAATAACAAGAGGCAAAATAGACAGGAAAAAATTGGGGAAAATAGTTTTTAATGACAAAAACAAATTACAATTATTAAATTCCATTACTCATCCTTT
>JAQTXJ010000065.1:0-7019 GCA_028688815.1 bacterium
TTAGTGATGGTCTTGCGAAATTTGACGGCACTAACTGGACCGTGTTTAACGAATCAAATTCCGGTTTGCCTGATAACCTTATCTATGCTATTGTAATAAAAGAGAATACTAAATGGATTGGCACTTGTGCTGGTATCGCAAAGTACGATGACACTAACTGGACCGTGTTTAACGAATTGAATTCCGGTTTGCCTTCTGACTGTAGCGCTACTCTTGCAATAAAAGAAAATAATATCTGGATTGGCACTTATGGTGGTGGCCTTGCAGTATATAATACTACAGGAGTAGAAGAAAACTCAAACATTAAAAACCAAAATGCAAAATTAGAAATCTCTAAAAATCCATTTGTACAATCAACCCTTATCAATTATCAGTTGCCGACAAAAAGCAAAACTTCTTTAAGAATCTATGATGCAACTGGCAGAACAGTAAAAACGCTTGTAAATGAAGAAAAAGAAGCAGGCACTTATAATCTAACCCTAAATGCAAAAGATTTGTCAGTAGGAGTTTATTTTGTACAGTTTAAAGCAGGAACTTATCAAAGTAGCCAAAAATTGATTCTTATAAAATAACAAGTTTGGATAACATATATTATCCAAACTTGGGTATGGGGGGGATATTTTGCAAGGATGTCCGTGTGGATATTTGGGGAATTTGTTCAAAGAGCATATCAGGATACCAGAACATCAGTTAGTAGAATATCCGAATAGCAGAATATCAGAAAGGGAAAAGCAAAGAAAGATAGATTCCCGTTTTCACGGGAATGACGAATCGTACAAAACATTTCATTCCACGTCTCAAGGGGCGGGGAATTCCAAGTTAAAAGAGGGAACAGAAAGAGATAAGAGCACGTGCTCTTATCTACCCAAACAAAAAAACAAAAGGTTGAAGCGAGGGCTTCAACCTACCCCAAAAGAGGGAAGCTGTTACCAGAGGAGTGGAGAGGTAGGATTGGGTAGGTCGGAGACGACTTTGATTGTACCGTATTCGCCGTCATACCCCGGCAGAATATTTACTTTGCCGATTCTTACATTGCATATAGAATGCGCAATTTGAGGAGTGGTTACTTTGACGAGTTCCGATTCGGAGACTTCCAACAAACAGTTGTATTCCGTTTCAAAATGATTTACCAGTTTGTCGTATGCCGACGATACACCTTTAGTATTTTTTCCTATACCCAAAACATCGGCTATAATTTCTGCCAGAGGAATAAGGTGTTTACAAGGAATACGGTTGTCCGTCGGAGGAGCAACTCTATCCGATAAAGCCGTGATTCTATGTAAGACACCGATTGTTATTTTTCTTTTACAGTTGGGGCAGATATTATTATTTTTAATTGCTTCTTCGGGAGACATTCTTATTTTGCAATTGCGATGGCCGTCCCAGTGGTATTTGCCTTCTTCCGGGAAGAACTCAATCGTGAATTTGAATTTGTTTTTATCTTTGGATTTGATTACGTTTATAATTTCGCTATAACTAAGTTCGCAGTCAAAGCAATTTGATTCCCTGCCTATATTTGCCGGGGAATGCGCATCGGAATTCGAGATAAGAGCAAACCTGTCAAGCGCAGACAAGTTGCAGTTCATCGGCGGGTCAGACGAGAGTCCCGTTTCCAGCGCGAATATATTTTGCGTGGTGTCTTCGAAACATTCTTCTACCGAGTCGAACCCGCTATGCGAGCCGAATATCGAGAACCATGGAGTCCACATATGAGCGGGAACAATAAGAGCATCCGGGACGAGGTCAATGATGTTTTTCGTCATAACGGCGGGAGGGAGAGAAAGCGTAGGTCTGCCATCTTCTTCGAGGTTGCCGTATTTTGAGAGAAAGGAATTTATTTTTTGTACAGCTGTAAAAGAAGGAGCGAATATTATGTTATGAATTTTTTTGAATTTACCGTTTTTGGGGTAGACGTTGGAGACTTCGGTTGTGAGCAGGAAATAAGTATCGTTAAGTGTAAAGAGGTTGTTATTTGTGGGAGAGAGTTCTTTTTTGAGTTCATCGAGCCAGAGAGGGTGGGTAAAATCGCCTGTGCCTATAAGTTTTATGCCCTTAAGTTTGGCATAGCGGGCAATGGTATCGATGTGCATATCTTTGGAGGTAGCGCGGGAATATGCGGAATGGATATGTAAGTCAGCGAAGAAAGTCATAGGGTGTTAGTAACTAATGGTAACTTGTTGTAACAAATAGTAATTCATAGTAATTAATAGTCCAGCAGAGCTGGATATCCAGCGCTTTGCTACGGGATAAGAATCTCTAAAGGCTAACGCCTAAGAGTTTCTAAGGAATCCCTAATTGCTAAAGCTTCAAGGGCTTCCTATAATTTATTGTAACTGAAAGGGAAAACAAAAGAGAGATTCTTCGTTACACTCAGAATGACAATACTGCAGAGGGCACAGAGAAAAAAATATAGAAAAATTAGTCCTGTCAGACCGGCATTTCGGAGTTAATTCTTTATGTTTAATTTTTTTATCCTGATTATCTGCGTTCATCCCTGCCTGACGGCAGGCAGGCCCTCCTATCAAGTAACTCCAATAAATAGTCTGATCGGCGGGCAGGTGCGCCGAAATTTAGGGGGATCATTTCCAGTTATAGCCTTGAGCGCTGCCGTAAATGGTTCCTAATTCCCAGCCGAGAGAAGCGCCGGTTATAACAAAGAAACTATTTGGTTCTCTTTCTTTTATCATATTTTCAGCCGTTCCTACGATTACACCGGCAGTCGCGCCTATTGCGGATAAGATAAGACCTTGAAGCAGGCTTCCGCATAATGATTTTGGGTAAGAGCCTTTTTGTTTCAATATTTTCCCTGTTAAAGAGGCTCCGATAGACGTTAATATCGGTGTTAAAACCAGGCTTGAAATTGAGGGATGAGTTATAAGATTCCGATTAATTTTTCTACTCGTGTCCTCGAGCATAGAACTGAGAGGTAGGCTAACGGCGATTGCGGTGAGGGCTCCAAGTATACTTCCGCCTGTTTCAATAGATATACAATTATATTTGTTATTTGAATTATTATCGAAGGAGTTAAAAAAAGTATCGTTTTCCGAGCCTGAGTATAAAGCTTCCGATGACATTAAATTGTTAGTATCAGGGGTCTCCCCTATTGTCAATATAGAGGGTTCGGCATAAAGGAGAGCGGAAGATTTCGGTAGAAGAGATTCAGCGGATATAGTAGTTATTGAAGGGAGAATTATTGCAATTAAGGTTAGTATTTTAATTTTCATTATTTTGTATTTTTGCGAGTAAGTTAAGGAAACATACCTCAAATAGATTCTTCGCTACGCTCAGAATGACAATAATGCCGAAGGAGGGAGTCGAACCCTCACTTCCTTGCGAAAAGCGGATTTTGAATCCGCCGCGTCTGCCATTCCGCCACTTCGGCAATATTATTTTATGTTTCGTATTGTAGGGGGTTTTGGAGTAAAGTCAATAAAAATTTGTGAGAAAACAGAAAGATTAACCACCCCGCAAAGTATGCGGGGTAAACTCCGCACACAGAGAAAAAAATAACAGACCACAAACAAATGAGAGCACAGAGATAAAAACAAACAGGCTATCACGAAAAAAAGAAATACAAAAATTAAGACAGGATTAACAGGATAAAGAAAACAGGGAGAAGAGAACAAAGAGATTCTCCTCCAAAAAGATCGGCGGGCAGGCCCTCCAAAAAGATCGGCGGGCAGGCGCAAATAAACACGGATAACAAAAAAGAGCTACAAATTAACACGAAATCAAAAAACATATCCCGTAACAGATTCGGGACTATAGTAATTTAACTGGGACTTGAGGCCCCGCCTTGCGGGATATCCAACGCTTCGCTACGGGATAAGAATCTCTAATCCGCCAAAGGCGGAAAGAGCTTCTAAGAAATCCCTCCGGTAAAAGATTCCGGACAATCACCGCCGAGGCGGTCACCGCCAGGGCGGGATGTCCCAGATGTCACTAAGGCTCCACAATCTATCCCTAATTAACATAAGGGATTGTAAGTAAGAACTAAAGTTCCCCTCCAAAGGCGGGCAGGTAAGGGCTTGCTAAGACTTTAAAGAGATAAAAACAGCAAACAGAAAGAATTAAAGATTACTAGGTAGGAGCAGAGGCTCCTACCTACCCCATAAAATTAAGGATAAACAAAGGCTCAAGGTCGGGAGACCTTTCCCACATTATGAGGGACCATTGATACCAAGCCGTTCTCGATAAGTGGACATGATAAATCATGTCCCTACACAGAGCAAAAAAGAAAGGGGACAGGTAAAAAACCTATCCCCTTGTTATTTACAGATTATAGTTATCTGAGGATTGTGAGTTTTTGAGTTTTTGTAAGAGTGCCGGTTTTGAGAGTCACAAAATATATACCTTTACTTAATCCAACAGATTGCAGTTTCAGAGTATGATTACCTGCTACCTGTTCGCCGGAATAAAGAGTTTTCACCAATCTGCCCGTTAAATCAAATAACTGTAATGAGACGTTTGTTTTGTTCGGTAGGGTATATCTTAGATTAGCATATGAAGATACTGGATTTGGCATTGGTGAAAGCAAAGTTAAAGTATACGGAATTTTTGGATTATCCGATATACCGAGTGTATCGCCATTTATGAAGTCCCACCAGTTAGGCAAATCTTGAGTAAAAGATAACTGTATATAAGCAGTATCCAAATCTTCCACATCATACGGATAATAAATTGCCATTCCGTGAGAGCTGTCAAAGCCAACGCTTCCTTTTCTTACGACTGCGGAATTTACTGCATTCATAACGGAATCAGCCCAATTTTTTACCGACGATGATAATCCTGATTTTCCTTTAATGTGAGAAGCGAAGTCATATAAATCTATATGCGCATTGGGTGATTCAAAATATTCTTCCGTATAGTATCTTGCGTTATCTATATCACCATTGGTTCTTCCGCCTGCCTGCATAAGTTTTACTGCAAAAGTATCTACACAAGCGGAGAGGTGAACAAATTTATCATCGAGTAACACGGAAGATAGAGTAACTTCGTCAGTGCCATTGTAATAGTTCGTATATTTATTAACCATTATATTTGCGAGTTCTTCAGGAGTAGCGGAGTAATTGGCATTTAACGAGTCCAGTATTTCGTCATAAGGATAATCATTAATAGGAACGGAGTATTCGGAAGCGACAAAGAAATCAACATTGTCTTTGACTTCATAAGCAACTTCCTGCATTCCCATATAAGAGGCATCATTAGCAAGGATATCGAGGTTTTTGCCTAAAATAGTTTTCACGCTATCCATTGCCCTTCCGTATTCTCCACTCGCGACGCCTATGTAACTACCATCGGTTTCATCATAGCTTGTGCCTTTAATTGCGGATTTTTTTGCACCTTTATACCAGCCATCTGCGGGACCCCACATAATGAGGGCATAATTATCCGCCGGGTAAGTCTGAACGCCCCATCTAACAAAATCAACAAGAGAATTCGGGTCGCCCATATTTATTTCCCCGAGGTCGGATTTAAGTTCAGAGCGAATTATCATACCGGGATTAAGGTCAGGAGTGATAAGGTATCTGCGGGTGGAAGTCCAGTTTCCGTTGGAGGTATCAAATCCGGGGTTTCTATCATATTGAACGACTACGGTATATTTAGAAGTATCAATACCTGCTTCAAGTTTGTTAACGCTTAGCGTAGCATTATATTCGGAGCCATTATCCCCATTCATATATACAAGAATTGTCCATTTTTTATGAATAGTTACGGTATCATATTTAACGATAACTCCGTGAAAATAATCAACATCTTCACTATACCAGTCACCATCATTATTATAGGCAGAAGGCAGACTATTGATGGTATCAATAGCAGTTGTAGGCATCAGCGTATCCCATTCGTAATTACCGACCCAGAATGGGCCTGTAACATAAACGGGGGAAGTCAGGGGAACTACATTCAAGGATATTCCCGAATCTGTTGCAATTGCCATAGTTTCCGTGCTAAACAATCTTGGACCTATGTCACCCGGGATATCGTCCCATATAAACAAACTGCAAGTTTTTGAAGCTGCGGTATCACTCATTACGCCGTGAATTATAGCCATTATAGAGCAGGATTTCGCAGGAGTAAACATAGTAGCTTCGTATTCCTGTCTATCATCCGTACCCCAGCAATCAAAAGGCGGGAGCAATTCGGGGGTTAATGTATCTATCGGGCCTTTTGTGCTTTTAACGACGAATGGGTTTGTTTGGTTTATATTTTGATAATTATGTCCCTTCGAGAAAAGCATAGTCGTTTTGGATGCTTCCACGGAGACATAACTCACAACAAAAAGTGCTACAAAAAACAGCTTACGCATACTACCTCCCTGTAAAATTGTTGATACGTTAATATGTTGGTAAAAATATGAAAAAAAGTAGGATATGTCAAGATTTTAATTTTTTAGGGGAAGGTGCCTTACCACGAAAACACGAAAGGCACGAAAACACGAAAAGAAGACCTAGAAAAAAGAATGGCAGGCAAGATTAACAGAATACGGATAGGAGTGGAAATATATAACGTTGTAAAAATAAAACTTGATTTTTTTTGCTTTAACGTATAGAGAAATAGGAATTATGCACCGCTAGCTCAATTGGCAGAGCATCGGACTCTTAATCCGAGGGTTCTGGGTTCAAGTCCCAGGCGGTGTATGTTTATCAGAAGACCAGAGAATCAGCGGATCAGGGAAAAATAGACCAAGAAATTCAAACGATGCGCCTGTAGCTCAATTGGATAGAGTATCCGGCTACGAACCGGACGGTTGGGGGTTCGAGTCCCTCCAGGCGCGGGGTTTATAGATACTGGATTCTAAAATTAGAAGATTAACAAAGAGTAAAATTAAAAACGATGATAAAATAGCTCAATTGGATACCCGCCTATCAAGTAACTCCAATAAATAGTCTGAACGGCGGGCGGGGACTATCCGTACAAACCGGACGGTTGGGGGTTCGAGTCCCTCCAGGCGCGGGGTTTCTCAAAAAACAAAACTTCAGTATGTATGTTAACGAAGACGCAAATAAGGAAAACAG
>JAQTXJ010000065.1:7029-13889 GCA_028688815.1 bacterium
AACGATGCGCCTGTAGCTCAATTGGATAGAGTATCCGGCTACGAACCGGACGGTTGGGGGTTCGAGTCCCTCCAGGCGCGTACTTACATCGCACAGAAAACAACCAACAGAAATTCTAACCACAGAGAGCACAGAGAAAAAATTATAGAACTAAAAAATAACAGAATAGAGGTCACAGAAAACAGAACAGAGAACACAGAGGAAAGAAATTATCACGCAAAGCCGCCCCGCCTGCTTCTGGGTAAACTCCGAACACCGAGAAAAACAGAATTTTTTCCCAGTAGAACTAGATAACTTGGATTAATGTTTTTAACGAAACAAACTCCAAGTAAGGACGCAGATAAACGCAGATAACAAGGATAAAAAAGTAAAAAAAGAAACAAAAATTGAAGGATCAAAAATAGAAAAACAGATTAATTTAGATTATAAAAAGAAAGATTTTCGCAGAGAACGAAAAAATAAAACACCTGCCACAAAAACCATGCAAGTAAACAGGCACGGAAGGCAGAAAGATGAAGGGGCAAACAAACTATGAACAGAGAGAAAATAGGGGTTTTAGGGACACTCCTATCGGATTAAAAGAGAGTAGAAGGTTAAGAGATAGTTAATATTATTTCAAGACTACGACTTTCAGGGTTTTGACGTACGTATTTTTTGTAAGTTGTTTTATTTTTAGGAAATATATTCCCGAAACAATTTTAGGGACAGAAAAAGTCATATAGCCACAGTTTTTATTATCCGGGGACAATGTTTGGCAAAATTTTCCCGCAATATCATACAATTCAAAATTTACGTCATTATCAATTCCTGACGAGACAGATTTTATAACAAT
Organism: bacterium; assembly: GCA_028688815.1. GTDB lineage: Bacteria > Hydrothermota > UBA3073 > JACQXS01 > JAQTXJ01 > JAQTXJ01. Next base: position 7,862 of record JAQTXJ010000065.1, read on the forward strand.
TTTATTTATGCAAGGATTTGCAAGCATAGAAAACATTTTTTCCTGATGATAATCATTTTCTTCAACGACTATATTCTTCCAATCGGTAAATTTTGCATATACATCCCAACTTTTCAACCCACGATTATCAATCCATGCGAATCCTATTAATTCATTTCCCATTGCTATACTTTTCCACGTCCACTGATGATTTCCCCACCACATATCCTGATTAATTTGGATATTGCTTCCAATTGCAATCCCGTCAGGTTCATAACATTGAGCCATTACATTTAAATCTCCCCCCTGATTTCTGAAGTCCGTCCACGCAACAATAAAACGACCGGAATCATCTATCGCTATAGATGGATTTTGATGGTCTCTTCCGGAAATATTATCATTATTAACTCTAAAATTATTGCCGAGAGGCGTTCCGACAGGATTAAAGATTTGCCCATAAACATCCCAACTTTCATTTCTTTTATCCATCCATACAACAATAAAATTGCCATAAGAGGGAGAATATTTTCCTTTATCCGTGGCAACTGAAAGGAATAAGCATTCATTTGGAGTAAGCGCATCATTAACTTTAAAATCTTCTCCCACAGGTTTTCCCATTTTATCATATAATTGGGCATAAATATCTTGCCAATTATCTACCCAGGCAACTACAAAGTTCCCGGAATCATACATTGCGACAGCAGGAAGCATTCTATCAAAGCTTCTTTTACTACTGGTCTCAAAAACTCCATTAATGGGAATGCCTGAAGAGTCATACTTTTGTCCGAAAACCTTAATTTTATTACCTTGCCAATTATTCCAGAATACGACGAAATTCCCCGAATTATTTATTGCCACTGCCGGCCAGGCATTAAGATATATTCCCGTACTTACTCTGAAGTTTCCTGACAATAAATTAGTTTGGTTAAAAGTTCCTCTTTGTCCGTATATGTTGAAATTACCATCTCTTTTATCTTCCCATACTATTACAAAATCCCCTTTAGGATTCATAGAGAGAGTCGGGAATATTTGCGGATTTCCCGTCCCATCATCATTTATTCTGATATTATTTCCCTTAGCAACTCTATTTGAAGTATATTTTTGACAATAGATATCCGGGTCATTATAAGTATCTATATATCCATTTCTGTAATCATACCATACTATTACAGAATTACCCATACTGTCCATTGCAATTGCAGGAAAATCCTGGCAAGGAGAAGCGTTATCGTCATTTACTTTATTTTGTGTTTCAATAACATTACCGGGGAGAACAAATTTCTGATAATAAACATCCGGATTATTTTCTCTATTATCTATCCATGTTATAATGAAATTTCCGGAATCATTCAGGGCAATGCAAGGAGAATTTGCTTTCGTTCCTGATGTAACGGTCAATTCCGAAGTGCAAGAATCCCCGGATGAATAATAAACTTTATATTGCAAGGAAGTACCGGTTACATTATTTTCCCAAACCGTTATAAAATAGCCGGAATTGTTTCCTGCAACGGATGGAGCTTCCCCTTTAGAGGCTATAGTAAAATTAGTCTTGCAAGGGATTCCGGACAAATCATATAATTGAGCACATATATTTGAATTTATATTCTCGCTTTCCCACACAACTATAAATTCGTTATTATTTACCGAAGATATGCAGGGTTTAAGTTGATAACCGGTAGTGTCGGTATTTATTTTAAAGTTATTTTCAATTGGAGTGCCGTTATTATATAATTGTCCATACACATCTGCATTTCCGTTTCTATAGTCTTCCCATACCACCATAAAAATACCTTCAGATAAAATTGCTACGGAAGGGAAGAGATTTTTATTAGAAGTATCCTTATTGATTTTAAAATTCGCCCCGATAGGAGTATTAGTTGAATCATATATTTGCCCGTAAACATCTGCGCAGCCATTTCTATAATCTTCCCATACAATTATAGATTTAGAAGAAGACATTGCAATTTTCGGGGAACGCTGTTCTTTAGTCCCGGCATCATCATTTACTTTAACATTTCCCTTATGTGCATTACATTTTTTGTCATATAATTGGCAAAAAATATCCGGTTCACCATTTCGCCAATCTTCCCATACTATAATAAAACCTTGCGACTCAGACGTTGCAATCACAGGTTTGGACTGTCCCCAGTGTTGTAGTGATAGTCCACCTTCATCATTATTAACTTTAAAATTTAATCCTATCTGAGTCTTGTCGGCACTGTATTTTTTGCAATAAATATCGCCATCATAATCCGTAGAACGGTAGTCCTCCCACGTTATGAAAAAATTACCTTTTTTGTCTATCGTAACATTTGGATAAGTTTGGAGACATCCACCGATAGAGTCATCATTCACAAGAAATTCGGTATTTTCAAAGCGGCACAGGAGTAATATTAAAAATATATTCATTTGTTATAGATTATCGTTTTTGAGAACGCATTTTCCCGGAATGGGAAAAGATAAAATTTTGTAATGTATCAAAAGCGGGTCTACGAGCAAAATTAGCATCTAAAAGTCCACTGGAATCAGCGCCAATATCTTTCAGTGTAAACAGGAAGATTTTATTTTTGCCATTAGCCCAGTTTTTTCTTTGATTAAGGCCTTCGCATAATTGTTTATAATAAAGGGCTTGTCCCTGTCTATCAACTCCATCCGTTGGAATTACCCAACCGGTTTCCGTAATAAACATAGGTTTATTTTTTGCATTATGCCTATTAAATATTGCCGTAAGAGTATCTATTTGAGAAAGTATTTCTGCCGGGGGCGAATAAGCATGAAAACTAATAACATCTATATATTTGCCGACACTATCCAACAAATCTCCCCACCAGAATTCAGGGGATTTGTATAAAATTTCAAAGTAAGAGCAATAATTTCCTTTTAAATCTTTTCTTTTCAATAATCCTGTAAGTGTCCATCCCGGGGCTGCCGGTATAAAAGTAGGATATGAAGGGGCAACAATTTTTGCATTACGGTCTGCGGATTTTATTGCGATTGAACTTATTTTTATATACTTATAAAGTGAAGAAAGTATTGTTCTGCACAAGCTGTCGCAGAGGAGAAAATTTTTACAATGAGCGGAGTCGCACATCCAAAAGGTATCATTATGTGTAGAATAATAGACAACGCGAAAAGTATCCGACAAACTTTCCGGGGCAACATCAAAAGCTTCATATGTATTAGCATCGGGTCTATAAATATGTCTATGCCAGTAATTAGGTTCATTACATATTTCCCAGTATTTTACGGGTTTTGTAAGTCCGGGCATTTCCGGAATTTTCCCATAACCTTTGCCATCTTTATCATAACGTTCGACTTGATAACGCCAGTAATTTTGAATTGAATCGGACAACGTGGGATAAAAATTTTTAAAAGGCCACACGACAAACATTAGATTCAAATTTCGTCTATTAGCAAAACTAACGATAGAATCCTGCTGGTCAAATCTAAAATCATTTGCCTGCGATTCGCATCCCGGCATATTTGCCGGTCTTATCCAGGAAAAACCTCCGGAAAGAAGAGAATCGAGTTGTTTGTTGTAATCTTTACATTTGTCATTAGCGTTTCCGGGAGAGGTAAACGGCAGAGATGCATCCCACACGGCATTCACTCCCCAAGGCGAATTGGAGGAAGCGTAAACACAAGGTAATATAGAGAGCAAGAGGATGACAACCGTCACAGTATTATAATTCTTTTTCATAGTTTTTATAATATTTGAAGTTTATATTTCAATGTAAAGTCGGAATAAAAAAAGTCAAGAGCAAAGAGAGAAGTAAAAGAAAGACTACGCCCCCAAAAGATAGGCGAGAGGGAATTTGTAGGAAGATTCCATAAAAGAAAAACATTGACAAGGGAACATTTTAAAAATACTTTTTATCTAGTATCAATAGACAAGCGATATTCAAAAATAACGGGAGGAATAATGAAAAGATTTTTTAGTTTTTTGGGAATGGTGGTTGGATTAGGAATTTTTACAGTCCCCTCAATTGTAAATGCCACTAATGTAAGCGGGGTTATTAGTACGAATACGGTATGGAACACAGCAGGCAGTCCGTATATTGTAACGGGAAATATTTTGGTCAACACGGGAGTAACTTTGAATATCGAACCGGGAGTTGAAGTAAAACTTGACAGCGCAAAATACATAATGATAAAAGGAACTTTGAGAGCTATCGGGACACTTACAGATTCAATTATCATAACAAAAAACGGGAATAATCGTTGGGACAGGCTCTGGCTTAAATCCTCATCCATTGACAGTTTACAGTATTGCAGAATCGAATACGCAGGGAATTCAGCTATTTATGCGGATTCTGTTTCTTCCATATATATAGGAAACAACACTATTTCTAACAACATTACCAGCAATGCGGGAGCCGGCATATATATTTGTCATGGTTCTATAACGATAGACAGCAATATGATTTCTCGCAATTGGGCTGATGCCTGGGGTGGAGGTATCTGGGGCGATTCATCGGTAATCACAATTACCAATAACACGATTTCCAGCAACTCCGCCGATTGGGGTGCAGGTATTTATGTTTTTTATTGCACAGCAACAATAAGTCATAATACTGTTTGTTATGATTCCGGTGGTGGAGCCGGTATTTTTACGTCATATAGTGCAACAACCATAAGCCATAACAATATTAATAACAATTATACCACTAACTATGGCGGAGGTATTCTCAGTGACGGTTCACCTATAATAACGGACAATATTATTTTCAACAATTACGCAAATAACACCTGGGGCGGTGGAATTTGCTGTTGGCATATGGGAGACGCCAATAATCCTACAATAACAAATAATTTTATTTATAACAATTATGGGCTACTCGGCGGAGGTATCTATACAGGTTCTAGCGAGGGAGCTATAATATCCAATAATACAATCGTTTCAAATTCGGCAGAACTCGGTGGAGGCATATACGGAATTACAAACCAAGGAATTCTTGATACGCCTCTTATAATCACCAATAATACGATTTCCAACAATTTTGCCACTAATGGAAGTAGTATCTGGTGCAGCCAGGCATCAAAAATTGTCTTAAATACCATCGTTGATACTACCGAAATGGCAATATTGGACAGCGCCGATTCTTTTATTGATAATAACAATATCTATACTACAACAGGTTATGCAATAACTAATAAAAGCACCTCTAACATAGATGCGCGTTATAACTACTGGGGAATAACTGACAGCGCCGTTATCGCAGCTCAAAAAATCTGGGACTACTGGGAGGATTTTAACGTAGGAGAGGTATTTTATGTTCCATTCTTAACATCGGGAGATACAACTGCACCTGTGCCACCACCGTTTAATATTACTAATTTTATAGACTCAAGTGGAGCACATGAGATTACTCTTAGTTGGGATTCTCTAAACATATCAGACATTTCCGGATACAAAATATGGTATGACGACACATTACCATCACCAGAATTTTGCTATGACGGCACGGGAGCAAACGAAGGAAATTCTCCGGTTGATGTAGGAAACGTTACTAGTTTTAAACTAACAGGTCTGACGGCACCATTTTATTTTTTGGCAGTAACTGCTTATGATAGAAGTGGAGACAGTTCCTGGTATAGCAACAGAAAATTTGTAAGTTTGGTAGGAATAGAAGAAAATGCGGATTTGGGATTGCGGAATGCGGAATTAAGAATAAGCAAGAATCCGTTTATTAAGTCAACAGTTATTTGCTATTCTTTACCCGAATATACAAATACCCGAATAACGATTTACGATTTAAGCGGAAGGTCGGTAAAAACCCTTGTGAATGGGATGCAAAAAGCGGGGAGTCATAACATCGAATTAAATACGGAAAGCCTGACCGGGGGAGTTTATTTTGTGAAGCTTGAGGCAGGTAAACAGGCAATTACGAGGAAAGTAGTTGTGTTGAGGTAAGCAGAGGATAGAAGAAACAGATAATTTAACAGGGATTGCAAGAGAATGTACGAGACAAAAGACAGAAAAAAGAAATTTCAACCGCAGATAAACACAGATTAACACGGATAAAAAGAATTTCTCACGCAAAGCCGC
>JAQTXJ010000003.1 GCA_028688815.1 bacterium
TGATGGCAAAATCCTGACCGTTCTAAGCAAACCCGTATCTTATACACAGTTTTTTTTAAGTAAAGTCCTCGGGGTTATTTCAGTGGGCTCCATAATCATAGTTATAATGATGCTATCTGCTTTGATAGTAATATCCTCAACAGTTAATGCAAATATGGATATTAAAATATGGTTCGTTTTGCCTATTGCAGGAATAATAGCTCATATACTCTGGACATTGATTAGCGCTACACTTTCCACGTTCATAAAAGGTTATTCAAATATAACTGCAATAATATTGTTCTCCATTTTATTTGGGGGAATGTCTCTAATACCCAACGAAACAATGCGTTCAATTATAAAATTTTTATCCGATTATATTCTTCCTGAACCGGAGGCTTGTTTGACTTTGCTGCGAGACTCTAAAACTTTTTTAACCAGCAAACTTTTCCATTCATTGCTTTATATTGCATTGTTAAGTATTATAGGACCGGTTATACTTAATCACAGGGAATTAGGTAAAAAATAATTATATGACACAAAGAGATTTTCCAAAATATCTTGTTATACCTCTTACTTTATGCGCTATTCTTTATGGTGCGTTTCTGGCTAAAGAAAAGATTGAAGAAAAAAAAGCTGCTGCCAAACTTGAATGGACAGATTACAGCCAGGCGGGAAAAAAAGCTAAAATATTAGGTAAACTCGTACTGATTGATTTTTATTCTACTTTGTGTATGCCCTGCCAAAAAATGGATGAAACGACTTACAGAGATTCCCGGGTTATTGAATTGCTTAAAAAGGAATTCATATTGGTAAAAGTAGACCAAAAAAATTGGTTCAACCCAAGTGTAAAAGTTGGAAAAAATGGGAATTTTGACGATTCTACACATATTATAGATGGTGAAGATATTGCCGAGCAATATCATATTTCCAGCGTGCCTACTGTTGTTATTGCTGATTCCCTTGGTGTAGAAATAGGTAGAGTAATGGGATATCGTGAGCCCGAGACATTTATAAGAGAAATCCAAAACATATTAAAACACAAAAATCCTGTCTTGCCCGAAGGGAATGATATAGAAGGGAAAGGGTTCTTGGGAGTAGGGTTTTTAGCGTTTGATAAAGATGGAAATAAAGGCTTAGAGATAAAAACCATAGCTCAAAATAGTCCTGCTGAACAGGCAGGTCTTCAAGTAGGTGATATAATCGTTGAGGTTAACGAGAAAACCATTACGGAAGAAAAAGACTTAACAAAATTTATTATAGAAACTGAACCCGGTCAAAAATTAACATTTACTATTTTAAGGGAAAACAAAAAACAGAAAATAACAACCGTCTTATCTGAATTGCCGGATTCTCTTGTAAAACAAAGATTAGCCGATAAAGCATACAAAGCATACAAGAACAAAAACTACAAGGAATCTGCAGAAATATATGAAAAAGTAATTCAAATAAAAGGTAACACTGATAATGGAACTTTTTATGATGCAGCTTGCTCTTTTGCTCTGGCTGGGAATAAGGACAAAGCTTTTGAATACCTTGGAAAAGCTGTAGATAATGGATACTGTAATCTGCAATGGATGAGAACAGATACTGATTTGGCATCCCTTCACAAAGACCCGAGATTCAAAAAAATTCTCCGGGAATGCAGGAAAGCGCAAAAAGAAAATGTAAGTATGTTTCTAAAAGAAGCAAACATATATAAGGCAGGTAGGGAGTGGATATATAAAGGAAGCTTCTTAGATATTAAAGGAAAAGTTACTTCTTCTCAATCCGTTACACTAAAAATTCCGGGAGGAGATTTTCTGGAACAGCAAATTAAGATAAGATGGAGCTACGAAGAAGGAAGCTCAGAGGAAACAGGTGTTATCGATGACTCTAAGGAAGTATGGATTCACCCGCCTCGCGAGGGAGATTTTAAGTTTACAGAGCTTACTGCTTTTCCCGAGATTCACAAACCTTTCATAAAAGGCAAAAAATGGGAAGGAGTGCTTAGTATAGGGAAAGGATGGGGGAAGTGGGAAGGACTTACAATAAAGAATGCGCATGAAATTGTTGGACAAAAAGATGTTTCTAATTTCACAGGATGCTGGCAGGTTGATACAAAAGCAGAAAGCAAAGAAGGTATTTATAAAGCTACTTTTTATTTCCATCCTGAATACGGATTTGTTCGTTGGGAATACACAAAACCCGACAGCACAAAAGTTATTCTCGACCTCGAAAAAGTCTCAGGATTTTAATATTTTCGTCCCTGCCCGTTTCTGTTCTTTGCGCCCTTGCCGTAGCTTACAACTTTGTTACCTATGTCCCCGGTTTATACCTGAGAATCTTCGGAGTTTGTCATTCCCGCGAAAGCGGGAATCCATTGCTTTTCGTTATCTTTTGCCACAGTCCCGAGTCTTTTTAAGGATTTGCGTTCATTCGCGTGTATCTGCGGTTTCAATTTCTGTTTCCCGTTCATTTTTTCTTCTCTGCGACCTCTGCGCCTTTTCGTTCTGTAATAATCTCGCGATCCCAATTTGTTAATCTGTAATTTAGTGATTGACAAATATGCGTTTTAGCAACAGATATTAAATAGAACATAAATGTAATTTTTAATTTTAGGAGGCATAAATGAGAAAAAAAAGTATTTATTTCTTGTTGTTTTGTACATTCACAATCTCTGCATTAACTTCCATTCAAGCCGCGTACCTTACAGACGTCCCGCAAACTCTTAAACAACCTAACGATGAAATAGTGCATTGCTTTGCTACGGGAGATGAATTCTATAGCTGGCTCCACGATGGGAACAACTTTACCATAATCCAAAATCATAAAACAGGTTATTACGTATATGCCGATAAATCAGGCGACGAACTTGTCCCAACCACTTATGTCGTCAATAAAGTCAATCCTAAACTTGTAGGTCTGACAAAAGGGATTAACTATTCGCCCGAGAAAATGAAACAAATGAGAAGCTCCTTTTTCAAATCCTTCCCCAAGACTAAAGGAACCAAAGCTCCAAGTACAGGAGGTATAAACAATATAGTAATTTTTATCAGGTTCAGTGACGAATCCGAATTCACCGATAATATATCAATATATGATAATAAATTTAACAACACTAACAGCGATTCAAATTCAATGTATAATTATTTTAAAGAAACCTCTTATAACCAACTGGCAATTACGTCTACTTTTTATCCCCATACGGTGTCTACGGTTGTTTCTTTTCAGGACTCATTTCCACGAAACTACTACAAAGCTTACGATTCAATTACTAATCCTGACGGGTATACCGGCGGGAACAATGGAAGCCAAAGACGACACAGAGAACACGATTTGCTCGCAAATGCTGTTGACTTTGTAAGTTCTCAAATCCCGGAGAGTCTCGATATAGATGGCGACTTAGACGGGTTTGTTGACAATGTATGCTTTATTATATACGGAAATCCTGAAGGCTGGGCATCACTATTGTGGCCGCACAGATGGTCTTTATACAGTAACGCTGTCTATATAAACGGGATACAGGTTATGGATTATAATTTCCAACTGCAAAGCCAGGTTCAGGTTAATGTTCTATGTCACGAAATGTTTCATTCTCTGGGCTCACCCGACCTTTATCATTACTCTTTTGACGGAATATCCCCGGCGGGAAGATGGGATATTATGTGTACAAGTTTGAACCCGCCTGAACATATGAGTGCTTATATGAAATATAGATACGGCATCTGGATCAATGATATACCGGAAATTGATACTAATGGAACTTATTGGCTTAAACCGCTAATTTCCTCGACTAATAATTGTTATAAAATTCCATCCCCTTATGCCGATACTGAATTTTTTGTGGTCGAATACAGAAGAAAAATCGGGGTTTTTGAGGGTACATTGCCGGGTTCGGGATTGCTTGTGTATAGAATAAATGCAGGGCAGGACGGCGCAGGCAATGCAGACGGGCCACCGGATGAGGTATATTTATACAGACCTGACGGAACACTCGATTCAAACGGAGTTACAAATTCCGCGAACTTTAGCAGTAACTCTGGAAGAACAATGATAAATGACATTACTAATCCGAGTAGCTTCCTCTCAAATGGAAACCCGGGAGGACTGTATATATATAATATCGGCTCTGTGGGGGATTCCATCTCTTTCCGTTTTGCGGCGCCAGAGATAGGAACGGAAGAAAAACAAAACTTAACTTTTGGTCTTTCCCCGAATCTGTTTGTAGGAAAAACAACAATACAATATTCCATACCAATAACCGCAAAAGTTTCTTTGAAACTTTATGACATCTCAGGTCGTACTGTGCGAGCGTTAGTGAACGAAGAAAAAACACCGGGAACTTATAAGGTAGACCCTGCTAAAGACCTTCCATCCGGCATCTACTTCGCAAAATTTAGCGCGGGGAATTATAGAGAGACAAAGAAATTGGTTTTGATTAAGTAGGGATATAGCGTGTTGGAAATCCCGATTTATCGGGACTATGTCCGGGTGTTATAATTTGTCCGTAGGGCAAGGCGGAATTTATCCCGTTGTGCCTGCCCGCCCGCCGTTCTTTTGGAGGGTCCGCCTTAGGAGGAACTGGAGCCTTGCGTCTTTATAGAAACTGTAGAGAGGGTTTGTTTTAAACAAATTGTCGACAACATTCTTTCTTGAGTTCGTTCTTTCCGGTAAGAATAAAACATATCAAGGTTCTCTGCCGTACATACTTCGGGATTTATAATATCCGTTACTCCCATATCCTTTGCTTGTTGATAATTATTTTCCCATAAGTTATACTCGTAACACAGTGGACATATCGCTGGCCCAAATAATACAGAAATATCCTTAACGTCCGAATTAAAATTCTGTCTTAAAATACAAAGTGTTTCATGAAGAATACCTTCTTGCGTTCCTTTTCTTCCTGCGTGCAAAAGACTTATTATCTTATTCCTTCTTTCATAAATAAATACAGGCATACAATCCGCAGTCGATACTCCAAGATAAATGCCGGGTTTGTTTGTAATGAAACCATCGCACTCATAATCGCTGGGTTCGGATACAATAAGAACTTTGTTCCCGTGAACCTGTTTGCCTGTTATTAATTTTGCTTTGTTTTCGATAGAGTCTTTTATTTCTTTTTTATATCCTCGTAAACTTACTACTACTTCTACCCCATCCCATTTTCCAAACTCCAGATATTTGTCTTTGAATTTCCAGTACAAATTGTCGTTATTAAATTTATGAGGTGTGTTCATTTTGATCTATTGTAACCACATTTTATCCGCTTGTAAACATTTTTAAAATCCTGGACTATCAAACTACCTAAAGGGCGGATGGATTCTAATTCTCCTTTTGGCGATTTAAGTATTAACCCGACTTTTCGGAAGTCTTTATTAAACAATAATTCTATTGCCAATATCAAAAGTCCTATACCCATAAACAAATCGGACAGGTTCGTAGAAATATATATGGGTATGGCTATCATATCCCTTACATATCCGAATATAATGCAGTCTATTCCATTTCCTAAAAAACCCCCCATAATAAAAGAAAACGAAACATAACTTAACCGGGTTCTCTTAAATTTTATCCAGTAAAACCTGAAGAATAAAACAATAATATACAAACTTATAAACAGTAATCCAATGACCAATATTCTATTATAGGGGATAAAAACAAAAATTCCAAACAGGTATCCTTTGCTTTCAATATAGGTTAACCCCGGGATATCAAAATGTGATTTTTGTAATATAAAGGAGAATAATTTTACAAGCTGGTCTAAAAGAACTAAAGATAAGATTATCTTTTTTCTCAACTTTTTTGAAGGGATATTTAAACCAACAGACTTAAATACCGATAGTCTGTTAGCGAAAGTAACGGACTTGATAAGTCAAGTCCCTACGGTAACCCTTTTCTGCTTATATCAATTTAATAGGCATCAGAAGATAAACAAGCTCTTCTTCTTTCTCTTCTTTCTTCGGTATATCAGGAACAATCAGTGCTGCTGCTTCAGGATCCTTAAGCAAGAACTTTACGCTTTCTGTTCCTATCTTGTTTATTACGGATAAGATATAATTTCCGTTATAACCTATTTCCATTGAGTCGCCTTTATACTTGCACGGAATTTCTTCTTTTACCTCTCCCCTTTCGGAGTTTGCTTCTATTGTAACCGACTCATTAGATAACTTAAATTTTAACAAGTGGCTTATGTCTGGGGCAACTACCAAAGCTCTCTTTACTGCAGAATTAAGTTCTTCTTTTGAAACGGTTAGTGTCTTGTCATTGTGCTTTGGGATAACCGCTTCATAGGGAGGAAACTCTCCTTCCATTATTCGCGATACGATAATCGTATCTTCCGAGAAAAGTCCAACGGTATTTTCGTTAAAATAAATATCTACTCCCGATGAAAAATTGGCAACTTCTTTCCAAACTTTAGGAGAGATAACGAACCGCATTATGTTTCCTAATTTTATTTTGTTCTTATATATAGCCATCCTGTGTCCGTCTGTTGCTATGATTCTGAATTCTTCCTGTTGTAAATCAAATAACGCTCCACTAATTATACTGCTGATTTCTCCGGTAGATGCCGCAAACAAAGTCTTTTCTACTCCCTTTTGCAGTACTTCAAAAGGAAGCGTAACTTTTCTTTGTTTTTTTACGCTGAGAAGATTTGGGAAATCGGATTTATCCATACCCTGGATGTTGAATTTTATTTTTTCGCAGGTAATCTTTGCGCTTAAATTATCAACGGATATTTCGATATCCTTGTTCGGCAATTCTCTTACCATGCCATAAAAATCTTTGCCATTCAACGCGATACTTCCTTCCGCTTTAACTTCTGTTTTGTCTATAGAGGTAATTGCAGTTTCAAGGTCTGTCGCGCTTATGCTTAGTTCTTTATCTTTTGCTTCCAAGAGTACGTTTGTTAATGCCGGCATTGCGCTCTTTCCCGGCAAAATAGGATATACCTTGCTTAAAAGTTTCTCAAGGTTCTCTTTTTTTATTTTTATTTTCATTTTGTTTCCTCCCTTTAATCTAAATGTATATTTTACGTTTAATTATTTATTTCTTGTTTTATTTCTTCTTTTCCTACCCCGAAAAAATCAAATATTCCGATAAGAGTTTTTTTGAGTTTATCTCTGGAAACTACGGCATCTATCAACCCATGCTCAAGACAAAATTCTGCTTTTTGAAACCCTTCCGGCAGTTCTTGTTTTATTGTTTGTTGAATGACCCTTGGACCGGCAAACCCAAGCAGGGCTTTAGGTTCGGCAATTACTACGTCTCCCAGGGATGCGTATGACGCCATAACTCCTGCCGTGGTAGGATTTGTTAGAATGCTTATATAGGGGATATGTGCGTCGGCTAATTCGGATAGTGCGGCTGATGTTTTTGCCATTTGCATAAGCGATAAAATTCCTTCCTGCATTCTTGCGCCACCGGAAGCATTAATAATAATTAACGGGATTTTGTTAGAAAGTGCAAACTCGATTGCTTTGGTTACCAGTTCGCCGACAACAGATCCCATTGACCCACCTACGAACCTGAAATCCATAACCCCCAATGCAATTTTATAATCTCCAATCTTTCCTTCTCCAATAAGAATTGCCTCTTTTTGTCCTGTTTTTTCGGACGCGGTTTTTATTTTATCCAGGTATCCTTCGAATTGAAGAGGGTTAGCTGTTTGGATATCAATGTCCAATTCCTTGAATTCGTCAGTCAGTATTTCTATGTATTTGCGGGCAGAAATCTTAAAGTGATAGTTGCAGAACTCGCATATCCATAAGTTCTTTGCCAGTTCCTTTTTGTAAAGAATTTCACCGCATTCTTCACATTTGACCCATAAGCCATTAGGAACTTCCCGCTTGATGGTAGTAACTTCTATTCCTTTTTCTTTTTTGAACCACATAGTATCGGAAATCATAATAAAGAAGTTGCCCTATGTCAACAAATTTTACTTAGAATTAATATTAGGTATTCTTGTTTTTCCCTGTTTTTACTTTTTTGGGTGGTTCGGCGAAAACTAATTGACACTTTTTTAACAATATTATATTAGTAAAAACTATGCTCATAGCAGCTTTGTTTGTATTTATTGTTACAAGCTCCGATAGTTCTGTAATAAGCCAGACAAGTTTTGAAGGAGCTGTAACATCTGACAATCTGGCGGACGAGTTACAGACTTTAAAAGATAACCCTATTTCTATAAACACTGCCAAAGAACAAGAATTTCTTTCTATATACTGGATTACTCCCGAACTGGCAAAATCAATTATTCAGACAAGACAAACATCAGGGGAGTTTAAGAAAATAAACGAGCTCAAAAATGTACCGGGGATGACAGGGGAAATTCTTAAACTCATAACCCCTTATATAAGAGTAGATGTCCCTCAAAAACATGATAATTATTCCATACAAATGCGCCAACGGGTACAGAATAACTTGCCTGAGATAGAAGACACTGCCGGAATTCCATACAAAACATATACGCGGTTAAAAGTTGATTATAAAAGAGTTTCATCCTCGGCGTTGATAGAAAAAGATTACTATGAAAAAAGTTATTATGATTTTACCTCTGTCGGAGTAATGTTACAAAATTATGGAATCGTAGAAAAAATTGTAGCAGGTGACTATGTTCTGGATTTTGCCGAAAATTTGTTTTTTGGCATCCCACCGGGAGTTACATTTAAATCCCAGGGAATGATTAAAGGAAGATCAAAAGGCATAAAACTGAATACAACTTCAGGAGAAAATAATTTCTTACGGGGAACTGCCATAGAATTAAAACCCGTGCATTCTATAAAAAACTATTTGTTTTTTGCAAGCACTCCGATAGATGGGAAAATAGAAGGAGATGAAATTAAAATATATTATGATTACGAAGGAGACCATTCGACTTCAACCGGAATGGAGAAAAAAGACAGAATCAAAGAAAATTTACTCGGGACAAGATTAGAATATAACAATAAATTAAAAGTCGGAACGACTGTTTGTAGAAATACATATTATTCAAACCCCGAAGGGAATGAATTAGGAACACACAATATATTTAGTATGGATTTATCGGGTTCATATGCGGGTATAGAATGGTTTACTGAAACGGGCAAGTGTGATAGTGTTTGGGCAGGGGTAGTCGGGTTAGAATACCGGAAACCGGAATGTAAAATTGGTTCTCTTTACAGATATTATCCTTCTTTGTTTTACACTTTTCATGGTACGCCATTTAGTGATAGGTCTATAACTACTGCCGGAGAATTGGCAGAAAAAGGAAATTATTTATATGTCGGATATAAGGTTTCAAACAATACTTTTCTTAATTGTTATTATGATTTTTTTGCCCGGTTGCCTAATTCGGATTTAACAAAACCTGTTTCAAATGGCACGGAGTATTCTTTTGATGTGGAACAAAAAATTAATAATATTATCGCCCTTACTGGAAAATATGCGTATAAAAAATTAGACGAGTCTATAGACCAACAATTTAGAGTACAAACGGATATATCCTGCAGGAACACAATAAATTTTAGATTTAGAGTTGAAAGAATGACAACAGAAAGTAGTACGGGAAATTCAGGATATGTGGGAATAGGAGGAAGAGCTTTTAAGAAATTATTTTTTGATACAAGAGTAGCTTTATTTGAAACCGCGCCTTTAATGTATGAATATGAAGCGGATTTGCCGG
This sequence comes from bacterium, assembly GCA_028688815.1. Taxonomy (GTDB): domain Bacteria; phylum Hydrothermota; class UBA3073; order JACQXS01; family JAQTXJ01; genus JAQTXJ01. The sequence goes on from JAQTXJ010000003.1 coordinate 9,623, forward strand.
GATTAATGACGAATCAATGTATAAGCGGGAAAGGGAAGAGATTGTATTTGTTTCTGAAATATAATATTCATCCTGCTTTAAGTATTAGTGGGAAATGTTCGATGTTGTCTAAAGAGGGGACTTCGGCTAGTCAGAAATATGGAGTACAGATAGATTTTAAAAAATAGAGCCGCTATTTGTATTTAATAAACTTTGTTGTTTCTAGTATGCCTGATTTATTTCTTTCCATGTTAGAAAGCACAACAAGATAAACTCCCTTTGATTTAAGGGTAGGTTTGAATTCGTATTTATGATTGGTAATCGTTCCCTTGAAGAGAGTGGTTATTTTTTCACCTGCAGAATTATATATAGAAACTTCAGCGTTGTTAATTGGTCGTTCAACGGATAATAAAATTTTATCTCCTGATACAAATAATTTTGTTTGCGTTTTTGCGGATGTATTTTCTGTTATTCCGCCGGCTATCGGGAGCGTATCCGTAAACCATACTTTATAAAGAACGGCAACATCTACCGGGGTGCTTATAGTAGGAGTAAATTCAACTTTATATTGGAAAAACTGAGCATGAGGATTGGCAGGCAAGGCAAAACTGTCAATTTTGTTTGCCGCAGTATATGGTCCATCCCACGCTTTAGAAACTATGTTTCCTGCAATGGTGTCTGCGCGCCAGTAAAAATTCAAAGTTCCGGAATCCGGGAGACAAGTTTCCCAACCAAACCATTGAAGACTACGGTTTTGGTTGCTGAATTGAAGTATTGAAGATTCGATATGTCCGTACTTTGCAAAACCGGTAAGCATTTGGTTTTCAAAAACCGTATGCTCTCCCAAGTTGGAAACAAGTAAGTCTACACTGGGAATGCATTTTGGTCCCATTGGAGCCGCATATATCCAGTGAGAGCCGCTCGCAGGGCTTATGTCATAAAGACTAAAGTCTAACGGGCTCCCAGGGTTTTGACGAAAGAACCCTACGTTGGCGCAAGTTCCGGCTATATCCGGGATACTGTCTAAGTCTATGTCGGCGGCTATCCCGCCATCGGTATATGCGCCTGTTTTAACTGTATCTGTTCCAGCTAATAATGTCCTTGTGAAATTAAATCCGGTGCCATCGTTAAGGAAAGCATCAAAACCTCCGTTATCGGCATCTCCACAAACGAGGTCTTTGTCCCCATCCATATCTATGTCTATTGCCCACGCACCATCATAATTTTTCCCTCCGATTGCAGAAAAGGACTGAGAAAAATGTCCTGTTTGGTCATTTAAAAAGATAAGGACGTTTCTGTGAACGGTATATAAATCAGGATACCCATCGCCATTGAAATCTGCAGGATAAACTCTCCATGCCTCATCGCCTGAAAAATCGACAATGGTGTCTTTTGTAAATTGATTATTCCCGGAGTTGCTGAATAAATAAATATCTCCACAATAAGGGTAAGTGTCGTTGTTGTCTACCGCGATAATATCAATATCTCCATCAAGTTCAACATCAGTTGCAGAAATCCTATGAAATCCTTTAGATGTGTCTATGATATGGCAAACCCATACGGGGTTTTGATTTTCATACCAGAATGCACCTTTTCTCCCGGCAACTAATACGTCTATATCGCCGTCTTTGTCAAGGTCGTAAGGATAAGTACACCAACAAATAGAGGCAGAAGCGCTATTGTCTATAATATTTTTTTGAAAAGTATATCCGCCTAAATTTTTATACCAGGCTATCTGAAGCGTGTCAGAACAAGCAATACAATCCGCTAACCCATCTTTGTCTATATCTGCGGGCATAAGTCCCTGGAAATATCCGGATATTGTGGGGGTTGCTTCTATAGTATGTTTCACCCAGTTGCTGTAAGTCCATTGTGTAGCTATAAGAGAAACCTGCCCTTCCGTTGCCGCAGTTATGCTATCGCCTGATAAATATCTGGTTGACCAGATGGTTACCGGCCCCTGTATTCCGGAACCTCCCATCCAGTCAGTTTGCACAAATAAATTATTTATAATACAAGATAATATTAAAATCTGCATTCATCCCCCTTAAATAAAAAATTATATCAATTATATTATGTGCCCTAAAATACATATTTGTCAATTTTAAAATAGAGTGTTGCAATTTGTCCTGTATCTTTTCCTTTTATTCTCTGTGATGCTCTTTATTAATTTTGTGGTTCTGGGTTTTATTCTATCTCTTTAGGTTCTCTTCACAGCCCTGTTAAAATTGGTTTTTAATCTCGTGTAAATCTTGTGAAATCTCGTGGTTTAATTTTGTTTTTCTTGACACTTATTTAAATATATCTAAAATTCTTTTATATGATTACTAACAAGATTAAACTACGCGTATCGTATGCTGATACAGACCAGATGAGTGTCGTATATTATTCCAGGTATTTTGAATACTTTGAGAGAGGAAGAACCGAGTTACTGCGGGAAATAGGGTTGCCTTATGCAGATATGGAAAAGAAAAACTTAAAACTTCCCGTGATAGAATCGCATTGTGAATACAAAAAAGGAATAAAATATGACGAACTAATTGTAATAAAAACCTGCCTTATTGAACTACCTAAATCTACGTTAAGAATGAACTACGAAATTCTTGACGAGACGGAAAAAGAAATAAGGGCAAAAGGTTATACTATCCACTCTTTCGTTAACCAATATGGTAAAGCGGTTAGACCTCCTAAAGATTTTGTAGAGAGTATTGCAAAGCATATCGTTGGTTAATAGCTAAAGCTATAGAATATCTGACATCGAAAAGAAAATCAAGCGGGAGGTGTTTTTTACCTTGTCCGAGGATTCCTCAATATCCATTGCACGGCTTCAAGAAAACTTTTCGCTATAAAATCAGGAGTTGTTTTGGTTTTTGTATCTTCACCGTACCCTGTTAATACAAGTACGGAAAGTACACCTTTGCCCTGTCCTAATTGTATGTCTTCTACCGAATCCCCTATCATATAGGATTGAGACAAATCTATATTTAATTCCTGCCGAGCTTGCTCAATCATCCCGGGTTTTGGTTTCCTGCAATTACAATTGTCTCCAGGGGCGTGTGGACAAAAATACACTTTATCAATAGACGCTTTGTTTTTTTGAAAATAGTCTAACACATATTGATGAACATTATTTAATTCTTCCAGAGAAAAATAACCTCTTCCTACGCCGGATTGATTCGTTACTACTGCAATTTTGAACCCGGCTTCTTTTAATAACCGAATCCCCTCTACTGCTGTTGGTAAAATCTCAACGCCCGAAGGGTCTGAAAGATATCCCTTTTCCGTTATTATTGTCCCATCGCGGTCTATAAAAACTGCTTTATTCATATAAGAACCCTCTCTTTTTCATCCATTCATCGTTAAAAATAGTATTAAGATAATTGCGTCCCGTGTCCGGAAGTATCACAACAATTATTTTATTTGTATCTAATTTTTTTGCTATTTCAATTGCTGCCCATACTGCTGCTCCTGCCGAGCTGCCCGAACAAATGGATTCTTCTCTCATTAACCTGCGCGCCATAATGAATGCGTCTTTATCTTTAATCTGAATAATGTCGTCAATAATATCAAAATTTAGAACCTTGCAAATCCTATTACTGCCAATGCCTTCAATGTCTTCGTCCCCTTCTGCGGCAACAAGTTTTTTGCTCTTAAAATACTCGTAATATACAGAACCTACTGGGTCAACTCCGATTGCTTTAATCCCCGGATTTTTTTCTTTCAGAAACTTGGCTGTCCCGGAAATCGTTCCGCCCGTTCCCATTCCCGCAACTAAATAATCTACGCGGTGTTCGGTTTGTTCCCAGATTTCGGGTCCCGTTGTTTCGTAATGCGCAGAAGCATTATCGGGATTATTAAACTGGTCTAAAAGAAAACTATCCGGAATGGATTCCGCAAGAGTTCTGGCAGTCAAATATGCAGATTTTGGAGAATCGGGAGGAACATCCGAAGGACATAAAACGACTTCTACTCCAAGTGATTTAAGCAAGCTATATTTTTGCGGACTTATTGTTTCGTTTGCAGTAACCTTTACTTTGTACCCTTTTACGGCTCCGTATATTCCCATTCCTATTGCAGTATTCCCGCCTGAACTGTCAATAATCGTTGCTCCGGGTTTTAGTTTTCCGCTTTTCTCTGCCTTATTCAATATGTAAAACGCAGTCCTGCTTTTTATTGAAAACCCGGGATTTAAAAATTCAAGCTTTGCCAGAATAGTCCCCTTATTATTAACTTTATTAAGTTTTACAAGGGGGGTATTTCCTACACTTTCTAATAAACTTTTATTCCACATACGTTTTTTATAATCTTAATTTTTTAATAGTCAACTTATTTAGTTGGAGTTTTGTTCCATCTGTTCAGGAATATTACTCCAACTTATGAAATTGCGATTACCTGTTTTATTTCGGGAAGCTCATCCATAATTTTTTTCTCCACAAGTTTTGTAATGGTTACTTGTGCCATAGGACATCCATGACAAGCGCCCGTGAGTTTGACTTTAACGATACCGTCTTTTACTTCAAGTACTTCCACATTTCCGCCGTCTCTTGCCAGAAGCGGTCTGATTCTTTCGTTCAATATTTTTTCGATAAGTTCATTCATTTCCCCCCCTCCTCTCCATCAAGTTCTAATACTGTTTCATATTTACTTCTCGGGTTCCATATAATGTATCCCCACGCTTTTGAATTTTGCACGGCTTCCGCTTGGTTTGCTACATAATCAGGCCCGAACCCTGGAGATCGCATTTTGAAACCCTGTATATAAGGCACAAATTTGGATTCGGGGATAACTATATCCCCTTTTGCCAGACTGTTAAAGATAAGACTATAATCTCTTTCTCTCGTATATTCACTTGCCGCGGCAAAGTGTGACGGGTAAAGCATAGGATAAATTACGTCAAGCCATTTTGCCATTAAATCAAGATTTTGTCCTTCGCACTTTAATGGCTGCCATAATGAGAATCCAAATACTGCGGCGCCAATATTTGCCCCAAGTGGATGCAAAGTTTTGTATGCAGTTTTAAGAAATTCTTCAATAGTAGTTTCTTTTTGTCCGTCAAGTCTGTATGGTCTGTAATCGCCATAAGAAGAAGGAAACCTAATATAATCAAACTGTATTTCTGTTACGCCGCGGGATACAAGTTCCTTGGCAATGTCAATGTTGTATTTCCAGACTTCCCTGTTGCAGGGATTCGTCCAGTACATTCCCTGCCCGTCACTCCATATTCTTCCGTCTTGTCCCTTTAGAGAATATTTTCCACCTTTATACCATGCGAACACCGAATCTTCAAACAAAACGACTCTTGCAATAAGTCGCAATCCTGCAGATTTGCATTGCGTAACTATGTTTTCAACGTTTAATAACGAATGTTCTGCCCCTGCATCTTTTACTAAAGGAAGATTGGTGTTATAAGTGACATACCCTGAAGCATCTTTGAAATCAATGACTACCGCATTTATCTCGCTCTCTTTTATATAAGCTAAATATTTTTCTAATTTTACTGCCGCGTAGGGGTATAAATATATACCTCTGTATGGAAATAGTTCCGGAGATGTGGCTTGCACCCTTGGCAACAGAATCAAAAAAAGTAAGTTAAGGTACATAAAAAATAATCGGGATCGACAAGAAGCTCTTGGGCGAAGCCCTTAGAGATTCTTGTCCAGCTCCGCCGGACAACAACTTATGAATATTACGATATTGCTTAGCCCTGCTAAGTAACTATACTTCTCTTTAAGCTTATTCTACTTTAACATTACAAACTTGCCGACCTGATTTCCGTATCCCGTTTTGTAGAAGTATACACCCGGTTTTACTTTTTCGCCGTTATTGTCTCTTCCATCCCACATTACTTTATGCGACGTTGATTGTAAATCTGAAATCCGGATGTTCTTAATAAGACTTCCGCTCAAGTCATAAATACTGATAGACTTATGCGACTGTGTTTCCGGGAGTAAAAACACGGCTTTTGATAATACGGGATTTGGGAAAATCTTAATGCCTATAGATTTGTAATTTTTGTTGATTTCTTCGGCGCCCGCACAATTTACATACCATTTTGTCGGAATTCCATTCGCAATCGCCCACAGTCTATAATATGCCGAATCTGCGGTTGGTTGGACCGTTGTATTCGTTTCGCTCCACGAAGAGCTCAAAGGCATTTGCAGTATGTCTCCGCCGCCGTTCCCCTGGAAATTGCCGCCGCCGACTCTAACAAAAGACATAATCGGATGATCGTTTGACGTTATGTGAGAATAGTTTCCACCATCGGCTTCCGAAACACCCCTGAATAATGTGCCCGCGATATTCATCGAGCTGGTTATACGGGTAACGGAAGGATAATTTGTTATTGTAGATTGCCAATCGCTTGCATAGCCGAGTCCAACATCATACTGCACCATTGAATTTAAAAAACTTCCGTTTGTTCCACCTATTGCAAGAACATAAGGATGTGCGGAGGGAATAAGAACCGATGAATGACACGCTCTTGCCGGAGTAATTGAAGCGCTTGTATCTGCTTTCCATCCGTGTCTGTTTGTTAATGTATCCAACATATCTGCAGGGTCCCATACTTCGCACGATGATAAATAATTTGCTCCGTCTTTCCCGCCACTCGTAAGAATAATACCCGAATAAAGCAACGTTGAATTGTGCCAGTAACGAGCTTGATTCAAGCTTCCTTCCTGTGTCCATGTGCCCGTGCCGGGGTCATAAATTTCGCAGCTCGCAAGACCTGTGGAACCATCACTTGTTCCGCCAATTACAAGAACTTTTCCTGACTGTAATAAAACGGAAGTATGCGAGTATCTTCCGGTATTTAAGCTTCCTGTGGTAGCCCAGCTTGTTCCATTCCATAATTCACAGGAATTAAGAGCCCCCGAACCATTTCGTCCGCCGATAACGATAACATTTCCGTTCTTTAATAAAATTGCGCTGTGGTTTGTTCTTTGCGTGGACATTGCCGCAGCATTTGTCCATGCGCCTCCATTATATATTTCACAAGAATTTAGAAACCCCGTATTTTCTCCGCCGGTTACCAAAACTCTTCCGTCTGGCAATAATGTAGCGGTATGGTCGAATCTTTCCGTATTTAGGTCTCCGGTCGCTGTCCAACTTGTTGTTATAACGTCAAATAATTCACAGGATTTTATTGCGACTGTATTTTTACCTCCTGTTACCAATACTTTTCCTGAAGACATAAGTTGAGCCGTGTGATGAGTCCGTGCATTAATAAGGTCTCCTGTAGGGATAACTGTCTGTAAAATATAATTATATAATTCGCATGATTTTAGTGCGCCGCTGCTATTTTCTCCGCCTACTATAAGAACATTCGTGCTGCAAATAGCAGTATGTATAATTGGTAAAGGAGTTACAGTATGAAAAGCCCTGTCTGTATTTAAGGATGGTTTTGATGTCCATATTCCATCTGTCGGGTCATAAATTATAGCCGCTTTTGGATGAACGGCATTAAGAATGGTTACTCCTGTTCCCCAGCCCGGAAACATTAATTTTCCTGTGGGCAAAATAAATGCCGCTGCATGACTTGCGGTATCTATTGGAGCTATAACACTATCCGTAATAGACCACGTTCCTGCGGCTGGATCATAAAGTTCACATTTTCTGGATGCAGCATAAGAACCATATTGATCAGGATCCGAGCCTGTTATAAGGACTTTCCCAGATGGAAGAAGCGCCATAGTTGGTACATACCTTGGGCCATAGGTCATGCTTCCCGTATTTGCCCACGTGTGCATTACCGGGTCAAACAATTCGCATTGGGTAGTGACCCCATAAGACATACTATCGATATACGCTCCTCCTGCAATTAACACTTTGCTCCATGGGGGAGGCAATAAAACTCCCACAAAACCGGATCTTCCCCTTGTTTTACAGGTGTCAGTATAAGACCACGTTCCTGCAGTCGGATTAAAAATTTCGGCAGTGTTCCCTTGCATATTTGAGATTGTTAATAATACGTCCCCATTTGGTAGAAGCGTTTCTATCCCTGCCCCGTAAGAAGAAACACGGTTTGTGCCTCCAGTAGCAGTAAACGCGTCCCCGTTGCAATCGTAAAAATAACAATTAAAACCATCATACATTAAAAGAACTCTTCCATCTTTTAGCAAAGTAAGATATGTATATTTTCTCTTGCATGCAATTGAAGTTCCTGCCGATAATGTCCAACTTTTATTAACCGGATTATAAAGATAAAACCTGCCTCCTGAACCGGACCCGGATGTCGTTGCATATAAAACTTTACCATTTGGAAGCAATAGAGCTCCGGTATGGTGATCCATTATGGGCATTGTATCCCTTGACCATGTCCCGGTTGCCGGATCAAAAGTCTGGCACGCCGCAGAATCCCCCATCCCTCCAATTAAAAGCACTTTTCCATCTGTTAAAACGGCATTGCTGTAGCCCATACTCCACTTAACTCTATCTCCGGTTCTGTTCCACCTGCCGGCTTCTGATGAACCGCAGATTAACATAATACTCAACAAAACACCTAAACTAATAAGTTTTTTACTCATATCTCCTCCTGTTAACGTTATCCAAAGTAAAATAAACTTCCAACTATCAATGTTATATTATTTTAATGCTTATATATTGTCAAGTGTTTTTGAAGTTAAGAATCAAGTTAGGATTAATAAACGAAAACAACAAAATAACTTGCATATAATCAAGCCTTATTGTAAATTACGAGAATGAACTATTGGCTTGCCCTTCATTCAATACCTGATATAGGTCCCGTTACTTTCAATAAACTATTGGATAAATTTGGTACTCCGGAAAAAGTATTTTCTGCTACGCGATATGAATTAATGCAGATTCCAAGATTGTCCGAAGCAATAATAAACTTAATACTTTGTGCGAAGCTTCCGTGTTATCGGACAACAGTCCCTTCTAATAATAGTAAAATAATATTGGAACTTAAAAACCGTCAGTTTGAACTAATTACAAAATACGATAAAAGATATCCCGAATTGCTTAAAAATTCTACTGTTCCCCCACCAATAATTTATGTTTATGGGAAAATGGCAAATGGCAATCCGTTTGCGGATAGGCATAGTTTAATTGCCATAATTGGCGCAAGAAATGCATCACGGGTGGGCTTAAACAAAGCATTGGAATTTGGAAAGTATTTTGCGCATAAAGGGTTTTCTATAGTTTCCGGATATGCAAAAGGGATTGATACTTATGCGCATTTGGGCGCAATAATTGGGGGCGGGAAAACAATAATGGTTTTGCCTGTCGGAGTTCTTAACTTTGTTGTTCACAAAGAACTTGAATATATGCGCGAAAAACTATTTTCCCAATCAATAATATTTTCTGAATTTTACCCGTCGGCAGGATGGCTGACAGGACAGGCAATGTTACGAAACCGCAGAATTAGCGAACTTTCAAAAGCAGTAGTCGTTATAGAACCCGGCGTAAAAGGTGGCACAATAGCAACTACAAAATGGGCAAAGAAACTTAATAAACCAATATTTATATACGAAAAGCTATTTGCTACAAGAAAAAAAGAATTTCTTGAACTTGGAGCGATGCCAATAGAAAAACCGGAAGAGATTATTGCCTGTCTGAATAAGGAATAGTCAAAAAAATGAATTACATAATAGACGTTATAATTCATACCACAATTGGTATAATCGTTACAGTCCCTTTATGGGCTAAACCATTTTTAAGAAAGGTTTTATTTACCGTATTTATTGTGAGCTCTTTGATCGATGTAGACCATTTTATTTCTGCAAAATCCATCCACCTGAAAGATGCTGCTACTCTAAGGTATAGACCATATACTCATTCAATAACTTTTGCCGTAATAGCGGGTGGAATTACTTTTGGAATAACTAAAAGTCCACGGATTGGAGTAGCAGTATGCAGTGGTATTATCTCACACGTATTAAGAGACGCGAGCACCGGAATCACTTTTATTTTATACCCAATGAAGCTTACAAAAATTCCTGTTTGGGTTTATGTTATGGGTGAATTATTGATTTTTATATGTTGCCTGGTTTTGAGAAAATGGATATGATTTGAACTGTTTTTGTTGACTAAAATATAATAACCGGGTAAAGAGGAAAGAATGAAAATAACGAATACTTATCAAAACCTTATAGATTCAATAGGCAATCTTTTAAATGAGGCACGACAAAAGACGTACCAACAAATTAATACCATACTGGTTAAAACTTATTGGGAAATTGGACGCTACATAGTAGTTTACGAACAAGAAAATCGCGAAAAAGCGGATTATGGCTCCCATCTTTTAGACAATTTATCTAAAGACTTAAAAACTCGTTATGGCAAGGGATTCTCGCGAAGAAATGTGCTGAATATGCGTAATTTTTATCTTGCATATCCAAAATGGCAGGCACTGCCTGCATTTTTGTCATGGACACATATTGTGCTTCTTGTCTCTGTTGATAATAATCTTGCCCGCTCCTTTTATGAAAAAGAGTGTACTGCAAATCACTGGAGTACCCGTGAATTAGAACGACAAATAAATTCTATGCTTTTTGAACGATTAGCATTGAGTAAAGATAAAAAAGGTATTCTTAAACTTGCTTCTAAAGGACAGGTGCTTACTAAAGTTGAAGATATGGTAAAAGACCCTTATGTTTTAGAGTTTTTGGGTATTCCTGAAGATTATCGGTATTCGGAAAAAGTGTTAGAACAAAAAATCATAGATAATATGCAGAGTTTTCTCCTGGAATTAGGCAAGGGATTTTCTTTTGTAGCACGACAATACCGTATTAGTCTGAACAATAAACATTTTTATATTGATTTGGTTTTTTACAACAGAATCCTAAAATGTTTTGTCTTGATTGACCTGAAACTTGGCACGATTAATCATCAGGATATAGGACAAATGAATTTATATTTAAATTATTTTAAAAAAGAAGAGATGTCGGAAGGCGATAATGAACCTGTGGGTATTATTTTAGGAGCTCAAAAAGACCACGTATTAGTTGAATATGCTTTGGGTGGAATCTCTAATAAACTTTTTGCCTCAAAATATCAATTGTCCCTGCCGGATAAACATCTACTTCAAAAAGCCATGGAGAAAGCTATAAAAGAAAAAAACGTATGATTTTATTTATACTCATAAATTTCTTAACCCCTGCATTGAATTTTACAAAAGAAACGTTATACGATACTAAGTATATTATTGCTTCTCCTTTGCGCTGGGATATTGAATCCTGGAGCACGGTTATGGGAGTTGGAATTACTACTTATGAGATTATGTTAGAAGACGAAACCGTGAAAAGTTTCGTTCAGTCTCATCGTAATGACAAGGTTGCAAAGAAATGCGAATATATAGGCGATGGAACGGTAGCAGCGACTTTAGTTGCAAGCTCCTGGATTGCAGGAGAATTAACCCATAACTATAAATTACAGAAAATGGGAGATTTGGGCTTGAAAAGCATATTAATATCAGGACTAATTGTAAATTGCACAAAAAGAATTGCGGGACGCAGTAGACCATACAGTTCAGCTTCTTCTGCTGATTGGACGGGACCCACTTTAAGCGGAGAAGAGTTGTCATTCCCTTCCGGACATACAAGTACGGCTTTTGCTCTTGCGTCTGTTGTCAGTGAATTATACGATAATAAATGGATTGATTTTTTGGCTTATGGAACGGCTATGTTGGGCGGATGGGCAAGGATAAATGACAATCAACATTGGGCGTCCGACGTTTTTATGGGAGCGGTAATTGGTATTTCTGTAGGCAAAACACTTGTAAAACTTGAAAAATCAAATAAAAAATCCCATTGAATTGTTTGGAAATAATGATTGACAAAGTCTATAAATAAAATAAATTATACGAGTTAAAGTTATAAAGAAAAGAATAGATTATGGAGGAGTTATGATTTTTAATTCAGAACAAAAACTCGTTCAGGATATGGTAAGAAAATTTGCAACAAACGAACTTGCGCCTATAGCATTAGATTTAGATAAGAAAGCAGAATTCCCCGGCAAAATAATACAAAAACTAGCTGAACTCGGATTATCGGGAATTATTATCCCGGATAAATATAACGGCTCTGCTTTGGATATGGTTAGCTATTGTATAGTTATTGAAGAACTGTCTAAAGTATGCGCTTCTTTAAGTTTTAGCATTATTGTAAATAATTCTTTTGTTGCGGCTCCTATAATAAAATATGGGACAGAAACGCAAAAAAACAAATGGCTTCCTAAAATTGCAAATGGAGAATGTATCGGCGCTTTTGCTCTTTATGAAGAAACATATTCAAATATTTATGAAGAAATAAATGCGGACATATCAAAAAAAATAACTACTATCGCTAAACCAACGGGAAACGGAAAATACTTGATTTCAGGAGAAAAAGTCTTTGTAGTTAACGGCGAGACTGCAGGTATTTTCATTGTGTTTGCCCTTATAGAGAATAAGTTAACCGCTTTCATTTTACCAAAAGAAGGCAATGAATCGAACTTGTCCTTTGAAAAAGAAGTAATGATGGGGATGCGTTCGGCGGGAATAGGCAGTATCAAATTAAATAATGTTGAAGTTTCCGAAGAAAATATACTTGGGGAACCCGGCAAAGGATTGGAAATGTTCGAGCAGATTGTTGAATCTGCAAATATTGCAATATCCGCACAGGCAGTTGGTATAATGGATGCATCGTTGGAGGGCTCTATAAAATACTCAAAAGAAAGAAAACAATTTGGGCATCTGATATCCGAATTTCAATTAATCCAGGATGCAATTGCAGAAATTAAAATAAGACTTGAATCATCACGGATATTGGTATTCGAAACTGCTCGTATGTATGATGAAGGGCAACCTTTCTCCACAACGGCTTCCATTACAAAACTGGTTGCTACGGAATCGGCAGTATGGTCAAGCATTAAAACAGTGCAGGTTCACGCGGGGTATGGCTATACAAAAGAATATCCTATAGAGCGATATTTCAGAGATGCAAAAGTAACACAGGTGTTCGGCGAAACACCCCTGACTCAGAAAATTAAATTGGCAAAATCAGTACTGTCCTGACTTAATTTTATCTTGAATAAACGGGCTGGATTGGGAAGGGGGTAATATTATTCATTTATATTCTTTTTAAATTGAGCTGTCCGTCCCGAGATCGGGAAGACATAATTGAAAGGGAATATATAAGTTGGAGTAATGTTCCTGAACAGATGGAGCAAAACTCCAACTAATTGGAGTAATGTTCCTGAACAGATGGAGCAAAACTCCAACTAATTGGAGTAATGTTCCTGAACAGATGGAGCAAAACTCCAACTAAAAAACGGAGGATATATGATGAAATCACTCAACTTAGATAAGTTTGTAGGTAAACTAGTGGAACCGTATATAAAAGAGCTAATTCGTTTGTCGGGAGATAATATTTGTTCCATAATATTATTTGGCAGTGCGGCTACAAAAGATTTCATTCCACGGAAGTCCAATATTAATTTACTTGTAGTATGCGATGAAATAAATTTACCGAATCTTAAGAAATATCATAAACTGGTCAGGCGGGGAAGGAAAAGAGGTATAGTGGCGCCTCTGTTTCTTACAGAACAACATATAAAAAGTTCTATGGATGTATTCCCGATAGAATTTCTTGAAATGAAAGATTCGTATCTGTTGTTGCACGGCAAAGACGTTTTGGGTAAGCTTGCGATAAATACGGAAAACTTACGACTTGAATGCGAAGAACAATTAAAGGGCAAATTGGTTAGATTAAGACAAAGTTATTTAGAACACGGTGTAAATATAAAAATAATTGCAGAATCCATCACTTCTCTTATCCCTGTATTTCGGTCTCTGGTGAGGCTTAGAACAAGGGCTATTAAAGTAGACAAAGAGAAAGCAATAGAAGAACTTGCTAAACTCAAAATAGATAGTCAGGTGTTTTCTACTGCCCTGGATATTAAAAAAGGAAAGTATAAATTAAAAAATAAAGCTCTGGAACTATTCTTTGAGAAATACATTAAAGAAATAGAAAAACTATGTATTTATACGGATAGCTTTAAAAGCAAAACAAAGAAAATAAAAAAATGAAAAAAAACATAAATTCAAAAAACGTATCCCTTAGTATACTAAGTTTACTGTTTTGTAGCAATGTATTGTTTTGTCAGGAATATCCTAACCCTGTGGGTTTTGTAAATGATTTTGCAAATGTCATATCCCAGGAATACAGGGATAAAATTACCGGGTTGTGCACGGAAATAGAACAAAAAACAGGAGTAGAATTAGTTATTGCTACCGTAAAAACAGCTCTTCCTCAAACAATTGATATGTATGCCGTGGAATTATTTTCTCGTTGGGGAATAGGGAAAAAAGGTAAAGATAATGGTATCCTGATTGTTGCAGCGCTGGGCGACCATAAAGTATTTATAAAGCCGGGATATGGGGCCGAAGGGTTTCTAACGGACGGAATCTGTGGGGAAATTTCCCGCCAGATTATAGCTCCTGAATTTAAGAAGGGCGAGTTTGGTAAAGGATTATTTTTGGCAAGTAATGAAATTGCAAACAGGGTTGAAAAAGAATATAATGTAAAACTTGAAGGAGTAACAAATACTAAAGTTTCCGAAAACCTTCCTTTGGGGACTGTAATTTTTCTAATCATAGTGTTTATAGTGATTTTCAGCAAGTTAGGGGTATGGGGGCTGATATTTTTGCCGGGAGGACGAGGACAGAATGGACGCCATAATGGTTATTGGACAGGAGGAAATTTTGGCGGCGGCGGATTTGGCGGCGGATTCGGTGGGTTCGGCGGTGGCTCCTGTGGCGGTGGTGGCGGCGGGAGTGGATGGTAATAATATACATTAAATATTAAAAATCAAATATCAAAATGACAAATCGGATTTCAAATTTAGGGACACGATTCCTAACTGCCGTTAGGCAAGTTATCGCGTCCACCTTGAATTTGGCAAACCAAATTCTTATGTCAGGAAAATCAAAAAATAAACAATCATATCTGTCTTTTTGTAGTAGAATAAAATTTTTGATTTTTTATATTTGATATTTAATTTTATAACTATGGCTGTTCCCGAATGGATTAAACATCATTACCCGAAACCGGAAGCACTACGGGAAATGAAATCTTTGCTTCATAGTTTACATATTCATACCGTTTGCGAAGAAGCAAAGTGTCCCAACATAGGCGAATGTTTCAATAAACAAACGGCTACTTTTTTAATACTTGGTGATATATGCACGAGAAAATGTAAATTTTGTGGTATTAAAAAGGGAATTCCTTTGCCGGTTGATTACGATGAACCACAACATATTGCAAAAGCTGTTGCCAAGCTTAATTTATCACATACGGTAATAACATCAGTTACAAGAGATGACCTTGAAGACAGTGGCTCAGGGCAATTTGTAGCTACAATAAAAGAAGTAAAAAAAGTAAAACCGGAAATCACAGTAGAAGTTCTTATTCCTATAATGAATAATGAAAACCTCAGAAGAATTACAGTTGTTGCCCCTGAAGTAATAAATCATAATATGGAAACAATAAAAAGACTTTATCCTGAAGTCAGACCAATATACCAATACGATGATTCGCTTAACCTTTTGGCGGAAATAAAATCTCAAAACCCTTCAATTACTACTAAATCGGGTTTTATGGTAGGGCTAGGTGAAACGGAAACCGAAATTGTTGAACTTATGGAGGACTTAAGAAAACAAAAAGTTGATATCATAACAATTGGCCAATACTTAAGACCTTCCGGGAGTCAGCTCCCGGTGGTGGAATATATTTCCCCTTCCCAGTTTAAAAAATATGAAGACGTCGGATATAAAATGGGATTTAAATATGTCGTATCAAGTCCGTATGTTAGAAGTTCTTATATGGCAAAAGAAGCGTTAACAAACGCGGAGTGCCCAATTAAAAAAGGAGATAAAAAATGAATACAAAAATTTCTATAGTTATACCTGCGCACAACGAAGTAGAAAATATCCCCTTACTTATAAACGAGTTTAATAAAATAAAGTTGAAAGATTATGAAGTCATAATCGTAGATGATGGCTCTACGGATAACACTTATTTGGAAGCAAACAAGCTTGTCTCAAAAAACAAGTTTTTGAAAGTTATTCGTCACAAACGGAAAAGAGGGATTACGGATGCGCTTATATCGGGAGTTGAGGTGGCAGAGGGAGACACTATCGTGTTTTTCCCTGCAGATTTACAATATTTACCCGAAGAAATATCAAAATTAACGGATAAGATTAATGAAGGCTACGATATTGTTACAGGCTGGAAAACAGGCAAGTATGAGAAATGGTTCGTGTCGGGTATTTACAATAATCTTTCGCGTAGATTATTTAATATTCCCGTGCACGATTTAAATTCCATTAAAGCATTTACAAAAGAAGTCTTTTATAAAATTCCATTGAGAAAAGATTGGCATCGGTATATGGTAGTATTGGCTTGGGAACAGGGATTTAATGTTGCGGAGGTAAAGGTAACCCTATATCCAAGAAAATATGGCAAATCAAAATTCGGAGGAATAGGACGGGTTTTTATAGGAGTCCTCGACCTTCTTGCGGTGAAATTTCAGATTTCTTTTATGCGAAAACCTATGTTGTTTTTTGGAACTACGGGCGGCATTTTATTATTACTTACATTTATCATAGGAGCGATAGAGCTTTATTTTAGATTCGTTCTTTTTAAAGGTTTTAGACCTATGCTTTATTTAATTATGTTTCTCGGATTAAGCGGGTTGATATTTTTTGTATTAGGGTTTCTTGCAGAAGCAATCGCCGGAATTCAGGATGAAATAAAAAAGATAAAAAAATAATTTGTAATGTTAAATGCTGAATTATATCTGCCTGATAGTAGATAGGAGTATGGGATCGTATAAAATACAAAATGGAAAAAAGCAATAAAATTCAGCCTTCAGCATTTAGCTCCCAGAAATTGGAGCGAAGCGGTCCGCCTCAGGCGGAGCGGGACCAAAATCCAAAATTCCCATTGAAGGTTCTTTTCCTTACCCATTGTTTTATTCGTAACAAAGATGATTTTGCCGGCGCATTTCTGTTTGACCTTGCAAAAGGGCTTAAAAATAAGGGAATAGACATTACAGTTCTTGCACCTCATTCAAAAGGATTGCCAAAATATGAAGAAATTGACAATATAAAAATTTACCGTTTTCAGTATGCTCCTGAAAAATATGAATATCTGGCATATAAAAGCAATATGCATGAAATCGTAGCCAAGGGTTTTTTTAGCAAACTTATTTTTTTCTCTTTCGCGTTTTATTTTTTTAAGAATGCAATTGATATTACAAAAAAGCATAACATAAAAATTATTCATTCTCACTGGTGGGTACCTGCTGGGGTAATTGGTTTAGTTGTAGGAAAACTTTCAGGTAAACCTTATGTTGTTACTTCACATGGAACGGATATTTCTTTATTGGCGAAAATTAAACTTGCCAGACCATTGGCAAAGATAATCTTTAAAAATTCTATTGGAATAACGGCCGTTTCAAATAATATGAAATCTTTTATGGTAAATAAACTTGGGATAAATGAAAACAAAGTAAGCGTATTCCCAATGCCTGTAAATCCTTCTATTTTTTCCCCAATGCCTGTTGAAAATAGAGGTGAAAAAATTATATTGAGCGTTGGAAACTTTATTGAATTAAAAGGGTTCTCTTATTTAATTTCTGCAATAAAAATCTTAAAGGAACAAAAAGTAAAAATTAAACTTATCATCATAGGCGGCGGCCCAGAAGAAAAAACACTTAAACAAAAAATAAAAGAACTTAGTCTGAATGAAAATATTGAGATTTTACCTTCTATGACTAAAACAGAATTAAATCATTTTTACAACGTATGTGACATTTTTGTTCTGCCTTCTATAACCGACTCCAAAGGAAAACAGGAGGGGTTGGGATTGGTTTTACTGGAAGCAATGAGTTGCAAAAAACCTGTTATAGGGACAAATTCCGGCGGCATACCGGATATTGTAAAAGATATGGAAACAGGATTAGTAGTCCCGGAAAAAGATTCAAAATCATTGTCCGAAGCTATAGGAAAGTTATTAAAAGATGATAGTCTATCCACAAAACTTGCAGAGAACGGATATAATTTTGTAAAACAGAATTTTACGCTGGACAAGATTGCCGAAAAAACACTTGAAGTATATCGAAAGTCGTAGAGAATAATATTCTCTTATAAATCAGTTGACAGAATAAAATATAAAGAGTATTTTATACGTAAGCATTATAAAATATGGGGAAACAATTATTCGGTTTAATGATTATATTTGTAACAAATTCTTACGCAGTAATATGGACAGAGAAAACACATAACGATTTTTCGGATGGAAAAGAATATTATTATATAAGTGGAGATACTGCAAGTTATTGGAATGCTACAAATTTAAGAAAATGGAATCTTGGTTCACGTGTTTATTCACCATCGGAAGGTGGATTACGAGTGATAGGACAGGATTGGGATTTAGACGATAATGGTTGGTTAGATGCGATATTAACTTCAGGGGATGTGCTTGTTTACTGGAATAGTTCTTCGGGATTTAATACAAGCAATAAAGCAGTATTATTTGCAAAAATAGATGCGCAAGGCCTTTCTCTGTGTGATTTAAATAGAGATGGCAGGTTGGAAATATTGATAGGAGAAAGAGATGCGGAGTTGGCATATATATACGATGGAAACACTTACGCTAAGTTTGATTCGGTTAAAGTTTTATGGGGAAATCAAGATTTAACGCCTGCGGATTTGAATAATGACGGCGAAGTAGATTTAATAACGCCTGCTGCCACATGGTCTTATATTTATTATGGTCCTGGTCCTTTTTATCCTAAGAAACCAATGGATTCTTTATATATACCGGATGCGGCGCCGGGATCCGCGCATCGGACAACAGTTGCGGACTTAAACTACGATGGATTTTTGGATATTGCAATGTCCTGCCAGGCGGGTAAGGTTTATATTTTTTGGGGAAGCTCAACGGGCTGGAAAACACAAACTGTTTTAAGTTGTACATACAACTGGGACCATTCGATAGCAGACTTAAACAAAGATGGATATCTAGATATTTTTGTAAATCATCACACTTCAAATGGGATTATATTTTATGGTTCTGCATCCGGATTTGTAACTACTGTTTCTACTCCCGGCAATGGAACGGGAGATTGCTCTATAGTTGATATAAATAATGACGATACATTAGACATAATTGCTAATTGTACAAATGGTAATAGTTACATAATGTGGGGACCAAATTATAGTAGTTATGTAAATTTGCCGATTAGTTCCGGGTGTGGCACGGAAGTGGCAGATTTTAATAATGATGGCAGTATTGACATTTTATCGGGAGGGTTGAACGGCCAGAGTTATTTATATTGGAACAATGGAGGTTTTTTATCTACAAACAAGTTTACTTTTCCTGTCAGTTCTAATGATGCAGTATGGGAAGATTTAGGGAATATATGGGACAGGTCTGAAAAACAAAGATACCTATCAAATATTTTCGATGCTCCTGATAGCATTATTAAAGTAGATTCGGTCAGATGGTGGGCAAACATACCTTCCGGTATGGATATAAAAGTAAGCGCAAGAGCTGCTCTTGATACAAGCGTATGGGAAAAATGGACTGAGCTTCCTAATGGCGGAACGGATTCTTCCTTGTTTCTATCCAGATATTTACAATACAAATGTGAAATTTCTACAGATTACAAGAATACTTCCTTGTTCTCATTTGATAGTATAAAATTTTATTATGATACAGGGGCGGCCGGCGTATCAGAAAAAACAAGTAATGCTATTTCATCTTTTAATGTGTTTACCCAACAAAATCTCTCTGGGAATAAAGTAAGTTTTAATTTTGAAATACCTGTTTCAGGAAAATTGAGTTTAACAATCTATAATGTTGCAGGAGAAAAGATAAAGAAATTAATTGATAATAAATATTATGACATTGGCACGTATAAAGAAATATGGAATAAGAAGAATGAAAACAGAAATGAAGTAAAAACAGGAATATATTTCTGTGTAGCCAAATTAGAAACACAAAAAGATAAGATAAGAAAAATTGGTAAATTTGTAATAATAGGAGAATAATGATAAAACTTAATCTTGGATGCGGTAAGGATATAAGAAAAGATTACTTAAATGCAGATAAAGCGCTTTTACCGGGTGTTAATGTCGTTTGTAATATAGAAAACGGATTGCCATTTAAGTCAAATGTATTTGATACGATTTTATGCAAACATGTCCTTGAACATTTAAATGATTTTATGTCTGCGATGGATGACCTGCATAGAATTTTGAAAAACAATGGCGTTTTAGATGTTGTAGTCCCATATTGTAGTTCTGTAAATGCTTATGCAGATCCGACTCATAAACGATTTTTTGCATATAAGACTATGGATTGTTTTGAGAAAGATTCTGCTTGCGACTTTTATACAGAAACGGAATTTAAAATCATTCGCAGGAAACTACATTTTAGCGGGGACCCAAGATTAGATTTTCTGAACAATATTCTTAACCCGATAATTAATAAAGCGCCAGTATTCTATGAGCGTTTTTTCCTCTGGATTCTTCCTGTAAACAAAATCTTCTTTACTATGAAAGCTGTTAAATGAAAACGAAAACAAAACTCTATATAGGAATAGTAATACTAACGGCTTGTTTCTTTTTTATAGGGAAAGCTTTTATTGCAAATCTACAAAATATAGATTTCCACAGTTTAAGATTTAATTTTTTCTTTCTGTTAATCTCATACATTTTATGGTTGTTTGCTCTTCTAGAGGGAGTATTTGCATGGGAATATACTATGCTTTATTTAGGGGAAAAATTAAGTTTTTTGCAAGCATTAAAAATTATTTCCTTAGCTGCTTTACCTAAATATATTCCAGGCAAAGTTTTTGGTATTGCAAGTCAAATATGGCTCACAAAGGAAGAGGGAAAAATTTCAGGGGGGAAAAGCGGAATAGGCGCGATATTAAATATGATAGTCAGTATTTTAGGAGGAACTATTTTAGGTTGTATTATACTTCCTTTTGTTTTGAAAGATAAACTTCCAATAAATATTTATTTTTTGTTAGGGGTTATACCGATACTTTTTGTTATGTTGTATCCGCCTGTGTTCCTAAGCGTCTTTAATTGGTTTTTAAAAATATTTAAGAGAGG
Organism: bacterium; assembly: GCA_028688815.1. Classification (GTDB taxonomy): domain Bacteria; phylum Hydrothermota; class UBA3073; order JACQXS01; family JAQTXJ01; genus JAQTXJ01. The sequence continues at coordinate 30,732 of JAQTXJ010000003.1, forward strand.
AAAAATAACCCTTACTTTAACGTATAATCAGATTCTGAAACTTTTATTTCTACAAGTTGTTTTCTGGGTTTTACAAAGCATAGCAATGTTTTTTTTAATTCGTAGTTTTTATTTAATCCGTCCTTCATTTCTTATTCCTTTGTGCGGGATATTTTCAGGCGCAAGCGTAATCGGGCTGGTAAGCTTTTTTACGCCGGGAGGCTTGGGAGTGAGAGAAGGAATTTTATCTTATCTGTTCAGTTTTTTTATGCCAACGAGTATAGGCATAGTTATATCAATTATAATGCGACTTTGGGGAGCTATAGGCGAACTCGTTTTTTTTCTTATTTTTGCAAAGAGCATAAAAAAATATGTAAGTTAGTCCTTCTTTATTGAAAATAACAATATCCCAAAATAATATTTGTTCAACGCAGAGCATTTATCCTGCCTCCAAAAACACAAGATAACGGAAACTTAACGGAAATAACTTCCGTTAAGTTTCCTGGAATCTTGATAACTTTGGTAATTGGAGCGATTGGGGTTTTGGGGTGTGCGCGCTAAAGTGTTTGTTGGACGATGTTTTTCGTGTGGTTTGTTGTAAAATTGACGGATTGTCATAAAACTTGCTTATTAGATAGAGCAAAGGAGGAAAACATGAAAAACAAAAAAGGATTTACTTTGATTGAGCTTATAGTAGTGATTGTAATCATAGGGATTCTCGCTGCTATAGCAATACCAAGGTTTATGGGTGCTCAGAATAGAGCAAGAATCGGAGCTGCCGCAGCTGAAGTTACAAAGATGAGGGAAGCTCTCGGATTATATGAAATAGATTATGCTACCTATGCAGTTTTAGGAGGCAGTTCTACGGATTACGAGGCTTTCAAAGCGGCAATCGTAGATAAGAATGGTAATGCTTATATGTCATTACCGGACACTCTAAACTTTGACCCGGCAACATTTAGTTTTGCAGGAGACTCTGTTACCTTTACCATAACTGTAAATGCTAAAGATAACAATAACACTCCGGTTACCGGAACGCCTGATAAGACAAGTTATTAGTTTGCTCAACCAAACAACGAAAAGACTTTCCCGCTTTGCGGGAAAGTCTTTTTTTATTGCCGGGATTGTCCGTCTTATAATGAGCAAGATCTTGCCATTATGGTGGTCGAAGATCCCATCCGATTCAGGTGGAGCGGTGGTAGAAATTCATTCTGTCCCTCTTTTTTTAAAAGTTGCAGGAATCCATTTTTTTGTTATACCAATTTTTGGAATTGTGTCGCTCCTCAGGGGGCATATTGAAAAATTGGCGTTTAACATAATGTTAATCGGGTATAGGAATTTTGGTTTGACAAACATTGGATAATCGTTAAAATTACAGAATAAATTAAAGATATATAAACTCTTGACAGAATGCTTTAAAATGATTATATACTTATATGTATAATAGATAGTTGTATAAATTAATTTTTATCAGGAGAGGTATAAAAGTAATTTTTAAGATTTAGGAGAGGGCATGAAAAACAAATTGTTAGCGTATTTAATTTTATTTATTTTTGCTGTAATATTTTTTATCCCCGGTATCTCATTTGCCGATTTAGACGTATATATGGGATGTAATTGTTGGGAGAGTAACGGAATCCCGGGTAACTGGCAGAGAAAAACAGTATGGGATATTCCATTTTCAGGCTCCGGATATGTTCATTCGAGTTTCTGTGATTTAGATAATGATGGGGATATGGACACATATGTTACTGACGATGGATCTAGTATAATGGCTTTCGAAAATATAGGTTCAACAACTGCGCCTGTATGGCAGCGAAAATCTATATGGGATTTTTCCCCTCCGCAATTTAGTCAGGTGTATTATGCCGATTTTGTTGAAATAAATGGAGATGGAAAATGTGAATTAGCCGTAAGTAAGGGCACTGTAATTAAATTTTATGTAAATACGGGAACGACCACTCCGGTCTGGACAATTGCCCCGGGGTGGGACATAACTATAAGTGACGGGAACTTAGCGTATAGTTTTGGAGATTTAAATAATGATGGACTAAATGATGTTGTCGTGAGGTTATGGAATATTTGTATATTAAAGGTTTTTGAAAATATAGGTTCTGATACTGTTCCTGTTTGGCAGGAAAAATCCGCATGGAAACCGTCTAAGGATACTGACCCTCCTGCTTTAGGTGATTTGGATGGGGACAAAGATTTAGATATCCTTGGTGGAGGAGGGGCATCGTGGGTTACGGCATATGAGAATACCGGAACAATAAATAGTCCTGTATGGACGGAAAGATCGAATTGGCTTACGCCTGATGCCAGAACTTCTTGCGTTTATCCCGAACTAATAGATATAGATAACGATGGAGCAGGTATTGAAGAAAATCCGCAATCCGCAATCCGCAATCCAAAATTAACGATATATCCCAATCCGTTTGTTGAAAATACCATTATTAGTTATTCCTACTCCGTCTTAGGCGGGTCAGGCACGGTGGAAATAGCGATTTACGATATAAGCGGTAAACTAATTAAATCCCTGACTGTCGTGAGGCAAGTTTTTGGGATGTCCACTAATAATGAAATAAAATGGGATGGAACTGATAATTGTGGTGGCAAGGTAAAAAGTGGTATTTATTTCTGTAAGTTGCGAGTGGGAAATTATTATATGATAGATAAGATAACCCTGCTGAAATAAAAATGAAAAAAGGGTGTAATAAAAAATCAAATTGGAAAGCAAAGAGCATAATACTTATTATGGCTATATGGATTTATACATCTTTGTCTGCCAATGTAGATGTATTTATGGGATTTAGATGCTGGAGAAACACCGGAACTCCGGGAACGTGGGAAAGAAAAGTATTGTGGGATATCCCTTTTTCAGATACCGTTTACATTCATTCAAGCTTTTGTGATTTAGATGGAGATGGAGATTTAGATGCATATCTAACCAGCGATTCTGATTCTATAAGAGCTTTTGAAAATACAGGGTTCGACACTAGTCCTGTATGGCAAAAGAAAACGCAATGGAGTTTTAACCCCTCCGAATTCGGTAAAGTTTTTTGGGCTGATTTTGTGGATATAGATGGTGATGGGAAATGTGAATTAAGTGTTGCAAGGCACGATACCATCAAGTTTTATAAAAATACAGGTACTACCCCGCCTGTTTGGGCAAGACGTCCGGCATGGGATATATATGTCGGAGAAAATAATTTAGGGCACTCGTATGGTGATTTAGATAATGATGGGGATTATGATATTATAGTGCGCCTTTGGACTGCCTGCCAAATTAAAGTTTTTGAAAATATAGGTTCAGATACTATTCCTGTTTGGCAGGAAAAACCCTCGTGGGTGCCACCTAAAGATACTGATTTGCCGGCTTTTGGTGATTTGGATGGGGATAAAGATATTGACATACTTGGTGGAGGAGGGCATACATGGGTCACAGCTTACGAAAATACCGGAACGATAGATAGTCCTGTATGGACAGAAAGAGTGGATTGGCTTACACCGGATGCTAAAACTTCGTTTCTTTATCCGGAGTTAGTAAATATAGATAATGATGGCGCAGGTATTGAAGAAAATCTGCAATCCAAAATCCAAAATTCCAAATTAACGATATATCCCAATCCATTTGCCGGAAAAACTTTTATTGGTTATTCCTGCTCCGTCTCAAGCGAATCAGGCGCGGCAAAGATAACGATTTACGACATAAGTGGCAAATTAGTTAAATCCTTTCCAATAACTCAAGTATCTAATAGCCCAATGATTGAAGCAATATGGGATGGTACTGATAATTATGGGCACAAACTAAAAAGTGGAATTTATTTTTGTAAATATAATCATATTATAGGTAAAATAACTTTGTTAAAGGAGTAAAATATGGAAAAATTTGTAGAATTTGAGGGTGTTAAATACGAGATACCCCCTGCAACAACGCAAAAGAGAATAATTTTATTTCTAAGACACCTTGCAGATTATAAATTTATTTCTGAATATGTTAACAATTTGGAAGTTTTGGATGTAGGTTGTGGTTATGGGTATGGAAGTTTCCTGTTGAGTTTAAAGGCAAAAAAAATTTTGGGCGCAGACCTTGCTGAACTTCAAATAGAGCAGGCAAAGAAAACCTATAAAAAGGACAACCTTGATTTTTTAGTTTTAGACGCTACTCAACTGGAAAAGAATTTTCCACCGGAAAGCTTTGACGTAGTAATAGGTATGCAACTAATCGAACATCTTGAGTTGCCGGAGAAATTTATTGAATCAGCTAAAAAAGTTTTAAAGAAGAATGGGCTTTTGATTGTTACCACCCCAAATAAACTTGTCCGGATGGTTGAAGGACAGAAGCCATGGAACTCAGATCATATTAGGGAATATGACCCGTCTTCTCTTGAGAAATTTCTAGGTGGCTATTTCAAGAATGTAGAATTTTACAGTTTACTCGGCTCAGAGAAAGTTTATGAACTTGAAAAAAAGCTTAGAGGGGGGAATATCTCTCCTAAACTTAAAGTGCTATGGCGATACACTCCTGAATTTATTAGGCAGGGAGTAAGAAAAGGCATAGATTCAAAGTTAGAAGAGGACGAAGTAAAGTTGGATGACTATGAAATCGTAAAAGGAGCTCAAGATAAAGGGCTTGGCTTTTTTGCATTTTGTAGAAAAAATTAGGGTTAACTTGTTAATCTACCTGAAAAACGTATTAATTAAACTTCTTTAATACTAATTAAATTAATGAATAAAACCAAAAAGGAAAATATTAAGAAGGCGTGTTTTATAATTGGGGGTGGAATAGGAAATATAATAACTTTTACGCCTACCCTTAAAAAACTAAATAAAGAGTTGCCTCACACTCAAATTACAATATTGGGAAATAATATAAAAGTAGCAGCAGAAATTCTAGAGACGTATCCTTACGATATAAAAAAGATAGAGCTATCTCCTAAAATGTCTTTTTGTGGGGTTCTGAATATTTTAAATGATATAAGAAAAGAGAAGTTTGATTTAATGATTCTCCCTTCTTATCCTTTCAGCCATCGTCGCGCATATCAATCTATTATAAAGTCATCTTTATTTGCCGTTTTATCAGGGGCAAAATACATAATTGGAGACAAGAAAGCCCCCTTATCTTTTTTGTTTTACAACATAAGAATTATCCCAAAAGGACGCAATATAGTGGAATTAAATCTTTCGATATTGGAGCAACTGGGATTTACTTTAAATAAAGACGACGCAAAACCTGAATTGTTTTTTAATTTTGTAGAAGCCGACAAAAACCTGAACTTGTTTATTAAACAATATAATTTGGCCGCAAAGAAATTAATTGTATTTCATATAGGTAGTGGAAAGGGATATTATAATCGTCGTTGGTCAAATGATAAGTGGGCTGAATTGGGAGACATTTTAATTGACAAATACAAAGTTTCTATTTTATTTATAGGTGATAAGCTTGAATCGATGGAAGTACAAAAAATACAAAATCTAATGAAACAAAAAACTTTTAATCTTGCCGGAGAATTAAGTTTAAGTGAAACGGCAAAATTAATAAAAATAAGTAATCTAATAGTATGCACAAATTCTGGACCTATGCATATAGCCGCAACGCTTGAAACCCCATCTGTAGTTTTAATGGGGCCTACTCTTAAAGAATGGTGGCCATCTTATAGTAGAACGTCTATTATTGTCTGGAAAAATAAGTGTAATATTCTTTGCGAAGGGCCTTGTAGACGTAAAGAAAACATCTGCATGACATCAATTACGGTAAAAGATGTGTTAAAGGTAATCGCCCCCCAACTAAAAAACAAAAATGAATAAAGGTATACGATCTCTTAAAGTTATAATTCTTATTTTTACAATGGCAATTTCTATTCATGCTGATTGGTGGGATGCAAATTGGCCATACAGGCGAGCAATGACAATAGACAATTCCTTGAGCCCTGATACTCTATGGAATTATTCCATAAAATTTAATGTAATTTACGAAACAACTATGAAGTCTGATTTTTCAGATATCAGATTTATAGGTTATGATTCATCAATTTTGCTACCCTACTGGATTCAAAGATATGCAATTAGTGATTCTGCTGTAGTGTGGGTAAAAGTTCCTTTAATCCTTGCCTTTGATACTACAAAAATTTATATGTATTACGGTAATATTTCTGCAATTTATAAAGGCAATCCGGATTCTTTATTTGACTTTTTTGATGACTTTTCTTCAAATCCAAACAATAACGGAAAATGGGGAATACATAGATACGCTAACGATCTTTATAATGAATGTTGCTGGGATTCCATAAGTGGAAAATTTTATCTTACAAGAGCAGCTTACAGTATAGGAGTGGCTGCTTTTTGTAATTACACATTAAATGTAAAATCGTGGACGATGGAATTTGATTATTTAATAGGCGGGAACTCTGGAGGTGCAGATGGCATCGTAGCAATGTTTTATAAAAATAAAGGTGTTTATGGCACTCCGGCTTATGGAGGCTATCTTGGCTTTACGTTATCGAATTTAACTCCTGTTGTTGGTTATGGAATTGAATTTGACCACTGGTATAATGTTTGGGACAATTCAAATAATCATATTGCTTTAATGAAAGATACTTACAGTAATCATCTTACTTCTATTGACGATATGCGTACGGAAGACAACTTATGGCATAGCACTTTTCTGAACTTTCAGAGTGGCAAGGTATTATTGAAAGTGGATAATGATACCATTATAAATTATAATATTGTAAGTCCTGATTATACTTACAGTGGCATAGGATTTAGTTCTTCATGTGGATATGCAGGAAATAATAATCATATCATTGATAATGTTATAATCCGGAAATCTACTTATCTTGAACCATCTATATCTCCTGATTCTGAGGAAATGAAAATAGAATTGCCTTCTTTTGACTATAAAACTCCAAGTTTATGCGATGTGTCTACTTTTAACAATGTATATGGAAGATATGTTACTTTTAGTTTTAAGTTAAATGTCAAGGGCAATGTCTCTCTTGTTGTATATAATCTTGTTGGAGAAAAGATACAGACACTGATTGAAAATATGCCTTATTCTGTTGGAACCCATAAGTATTTGTGGAATTTAGAAAGTAAGCCTAAGGCAAAGATAACTCAAGGTATATATATTTATGTTTTAGAATTAAAAACAGTAAATAAACTTGTGGGCAGGGAAACTAATAAAATAATAGTTTTGAAATAAAACTATTTATACCCAATTTAATATAACGATTTAACATAAGGAGTTTGACGGGAAACAGAAAAAAGTAGTTAAGAAATCATTATTTTCTGTCTTTACCGGAGAAGAATATAATAAGTGTTTCTACCGTAGATATGAGATAATTAATTATAAATTTGAATTTTCGGTACCTTCTAAATATTTTTTACGTATATAAAAAATTGCTTTACATTTGAATCTTTTTATATAATCTTGTTCATATAAATACTTAATTAAATTAATATTATATTTGTTTTCATCTGGGGAGAAAAGTTATGAAAAAGAAAAAAGATAAAGAGAGTGGGGCTATAGATATGTCGTGGAAAAGCATACCTTCAAGTATGCTTAATAAAATACTAATAGGGATTCTTCTTTTATTGCCGTTAATATTTTTTGCGCCTTTACTTTCTGGGCAAAAAATGATGGGTGGGTCGGACTGGTTACTTGCAGGGTATTCTTCCCGACATTGGCTTGCCGATTGCATTCGACTTTATCATCGCCCTCCTTTATGGGATCCTCTGGCTTTTGGAGGACTACCTACGGGAAATTCGTATACCTTATATAACTTATGGTTTAATATTTTCCCGACTCACATTGCATGGACATACATATTTGTTTTAGGGATGTTTCTTGCAGGTTTGGGCGTATATTTATACTTAAAAGAGATTAAATTATCTCTTTATTCTGCTTTCCTCGGGGCGCTTATTTATATGGGGTCGGGGTCCGTTTTATCTACAACTTCTCCCGGGCATGACGGAAAACTTCTTGCTACCGCGCTTGTCCCATTTGTTTTTCTGTTTTTACATAAAGGACTTACGAAACATAAATTTTTAGACTTTCTTCTTGCTGGTGCAATTGGAGGCATTGCCGCTGTTAATGCCCATTTTCAACTTGTTTATTATTCAGTCATAGCGCTTGCATTTTACTTTATTTTTCATCTTATCTGGCAGAGGAAAGAGAATAAAGCTAAAGGAACTTTTAAACTTATATCTTATGCGTTTTGTGCATTATTACTTGCGGCGGGATTATTGGCAATACAATACCTGCCAACATTTGCAGGCATAGGGTGGGGCGCAAGAGGAGGGGAGCGAGGTTACAAATTCGCTACTTCCTGGGCACTGCCAATTTCCGAGTTGTGGGATTTAATAACTCCTCATTTTTCAGGCTTGTTAGACAATTATTGGGGAGAAAATTACTTCAAACTAGATACTCAGTACTTAGGCATATTGCCTCTAATACTTGCATTGTTCACGATAATTTTTATGATTAAAAATTCCTATGTAAAGTTTTTTACAGGTTTAGCTGTTGTTGCCATAATATTTGCTCTTGGTGGGCATACTCTTTTTTATCATATCCCATATGCGATATTGCCGGGTATAAAAAAATTCCGTGGGCCTGCTATGAGTTTTTATCTTGTGGCTTTTAGCATTTCTGTCCTTGCAAGTATCGGAATACAAAATTTAATAGAAGAACAAAATACAAAAGCTAAAATACAGAAACGAGTTCCTCTTTATTTAGGAATAATGTTCGCGATAATTGCTGTATTAGCAATTATTTTCTCTGCTGGAAAAGAATCTATCTTAGAATATTTCAAATCTCATTTCGGGCCTATTTTTACGGGTGAATATGGCGCCCAAATGTCTCAATACAAACTCCAGAACCTTTATAAAAATTATCCTGTTTTTCTTGAGGGATTGGGAAAAGCTGTTTTTCTTGCAGCATTGAATTGCGTGCTCATTTTTCTTCTTTATGCAAAAAAATTAAAACTGCCGATAGGAATAGCTCTTGTCGGAGGACTTCTTGTTTTTGACCAGTGGAGCATAGAGAAACAGTTTTTAAAAATAGTCCCACATCCTTCGGAATATTATGCGGCAGATGATATGGTAGGAACACTTATCTCTGAAAATATTCCTGATTATTCTTATCGCGTATTCCCTCTTTTGTATGATCATACAACGGACGGTTATTTATGTATTCACGGTATTCAAAGCGTAGGTGGGTATGTCTCCAATCCGGGGGAGCGGTATCAGAAATTTATCGGGGCGGATAATAGCGTAATGTTTACCCCACCCAATTTGGTGAGATATAAAAACTTACTGAATATCTTAAATGTAAAATATATTTTCTCTGCCTGGTTGCCGGAGGATTTGACTCCATATCCTGAAAACACCCGACAGATGATAGAAAACTTTAGAATGGGTTTTTTAGGACAATGGGGAGTTGACTTCAGAGATTTTCATAATAATTTTATTATTGATTACAAAACCCCTGACGGTAAAGCAGTTTACAGAAACGAATCTGCGCTTCCTCGTGCCTTAATTGTTCACAGCTTTGAGATTCTCTCGAAAACTTCTGTTCTTGAAAGACTAAAACAGCCTGACTTTAATCCCAGAACTACCGTTGTTCTAGAAGAACAACCAATGAAACAAGTTTCAACTCTTCAATCGCCAGACTCAAATATTCAGAATTCAGAAACAGTAAAAATAGATGAATATACTCCAAATAAAATTATATGTACTGCCAATCTTGCTATCCCGGGATTTCTTGTTTTGTCGGAAAACTGGCATCCGGACTGGAAAGTTTATGTAGATGGCAAAAAAGACAAACTATATGTTGCAGATTATATTTTACGAGGAGTTCAGTTGGATAAAGGAGCGCACAAAATTGAGTTCGTATACGATTCTTTCTATTTTAAGTTAGGCGCGCTTATTTCTTTGCTTGCATCTTTACTTTTAATTGTTATAATCATCCTTAAAATTAAAAGCATTCGATTGAAATGAAAAATCTTATTATCATACCTACTTATAATGAAATAGAGAATATAGAAAAGTTGCTTACTGCTATATGGTCATTTATTCCAGACATCCATTTGCTTATAGTAGATGATAATTCTCCGGACGGAACAGGCGAATACATAAAACAGCTTTCTAACAAAGATTCAAGAGTTCATATTATCCAGCGTAGTGGTAAAATGGGATTAGGAAGTGCGTATAAAGAAGGATTTAGATATGCTATCGACAAAGGATATGACTATATTTTTGAAATGGATGCAGATTTTTCACATAGCCCTGCAGAACTTCCAAAATTTATCGAAAAAATGAAAGAATATGATTTAGTTATAGGGTCAAGATATGCAACGGGTATTTCTGTTATAAACTGGCCTCTTTCACGTCTTATACTTTCGAGCTTTGCCAATATTTATGCAAGGAAAATGACAGGAGTTCCTATTAAAGATTTAACTGCCGGATTTAAGTGTTATTCTCGTAAAGTGTTGGAGACCCTTCCCCTTAACAGGATAAAGTCGGATGGTTATGGCTTTCAAATCGAGACAGTATTTTGGGCGTATCGTAGAGGATTTAAGCTATATGAGTTGCCAATTATATTCGTTGACCGTATGGAAGGAACATCAAAAATGTCCAAACACATTGTATGGGAAGCATTCTGGATTGTCTTAAAACTTAGATTCTTAGTAATGTTCGGTGGTGCGAGGTAAAAATAAAGTATAAAATAATCTTAGAGACGCAAAATTTTGCGTCCCTACAACAACAAAAAAATGAATACTTATAGTGTGATAATGGCGGCAGCAGGCGAAGGGAAACGAATTAATTCTCCTATCCCAAAACCATATATCCTAATAAAGAGATATCCAATAATTATCCGGACATTAAAACATTTTGATAGAACAAAAGAAATAGAAAGAATAATCATTGTTACTCATAAAGATTGGGTAAATTATTGTATTAACCTTCTGAAAAAATATCTGCTAAAAGGCAAATCCGGCGATAAAAAATATTATGTTATTAAGGGAGGAAAAGAGCGACAGGACTCTGTGAATGAAGGGTTAAAACTTGTAAATACAGAGTTTGTTTTTGTTCACGATGCAGTAAGACCGTTTATTGACTCGCCCCTTATATTAAATTTAATTAAGTCAAGTAAAAAGTACGATGCCGTAATTCCAGTAGTTCCTTCAATAAATACATTAAAAGAAATAAAGTTCGGTTTTGTTTACAAGCATTTATCAAGAGATAGCATTTATGAAGTTCAAACGCCTCAGTTATTCAGAACAGGTGTTTTAAAATCTGCCTACAAAAAGGCTTATCTTGATAAATTTTATGCTACGGATGATTCTGCCCTTGTAGAAAGGCTTGGCATTAAAGTTAAAACTATCGAAGGAATAAAAAACAATATAAAAATTACTAACCCGCAAGACCTTTTGTACGCTAAAACAATGATTAACAATAATTTATAATTATGAAAATAGGCATAGGATACGATTTTCATAGACTCATAGAAGGTAGAAAATTTATTCTCGGAGGAATAACAATTCCATACAACAAAGGATTGTTAGGGCATTCCGATGCTGACGTATTACTTCATTCTATTGGAGATGCAATACTTGGCGCATCCGGTAAAAGAGATATTGGTTTCCATTTCCCTGATACTGACCCGAAATATAAAGATGTATCTAGTTGTATTTTACTGAAAGAGATAATGAAAATTACGGGTGCAAAAATTACAAACATTGACTCGGTAGTAATCTGCGAATCCCCGAAACTTTCTCCATATATCCCCGACATACAAAATAAAATTGCCGAATTACTAAATATTCCTGTAAACTGTGTTTCTGTAAAAGCAAAAACTAATGAAGGTGTTGGCTTGATTGGAAAAGGCGAGGGAGTTGCTTCTTACACAGTTGTCCTCATATCTTAAAGTTGCGAATATTCTATAAGTATTTCAGGAGTGTCAGAAGTTGTTGATATAAAAGTTGTTTTCAAGGGTATGAATATTTTAGGAGATATTTGTTTATAAGAGTTTTTGATTAATATTTTTGATGCTTGCGCGTCTGTATCTATAGTTATAGGCATTCCCCTGTCATTGTAAATAAATTTAGCCGTTATTTTATCTGCTAAAGTGGTTATTTTAGCCTCTTCTATTTTCCACGTAGATTTTTTTACCTTTAATGTTGCATTTGTAAATAAGCTGCTGTCCTTTGATATAACAGTTAAGTAACAATATCCGGGCTGTTGCCCTTCTTCCAATGAGATGTTATTTGTTTCGATAGTTTTCCAGAAGTTATATACTCCAAATCCCGTGAGCATTAATGCCCCTTTTGCTATTTCTCCGACAAAGCTTTCACTTTTAACATCTACCCCATTACTTTTTGAAAACTTTATTTCTATTTTAGCTTCCGGGTCAAGAGAACAGGACGCTCTCATAGAACAACTCTCTGGCTGTTTTGTTTTTATTTGATACAAAACGGAATCTACGATGTTATTTGCTTCAAGGGAAGCAAACAGTAAAAAGATTATTATCATAAAAACTGGATAAGTTAGATTACTGCGCCTTTGTCGCAAAGCCTAACTAATCATTTTGCAATTGCATTTGCTATAATTAATTTTTGAATTTCGTTAGTTCCTTCATAAATCTGTGTAATTTTTGCATCTCTCATTATTTTTTCTACTGCATATTTTCTTCTGCATCCGAAAATGCCAAATAATTCTATTACTTTGGAAGTTACTTCCATTGCCACTTCCGAAGGAAATAACTTTGACATAGAGGAATACATCGAAACATCTTTTGCTCCTGAATCTAAATATCTTGCAGTTGAATATACAAGCGCTCTTGCTGCTTCTACTTTCGTATATAACTCTGCTATTTGTTCAAACAACGATAATGGGGCTTTAATTTGTTTTGCATAAGCGATTAACTCATCTAATGCCCCTTGCGCTATTCCAACGGCTAATGCCCCTACCCCGGGTCTTGTATGATCAAAAGTCCTCATAGCAACTATAAATCCGACACCTTCTTTTCCTATGAGATTTTCCGCCGGGACTTTACAATTTTCAAATATTACTTCTCTTGTGCAACTTGCTCTAATGCCAAGCTTATCTTCTATTTTACCGAAACTTATTCCGGGAGTTCCTTTTTCCACAATAAAAGCAGATAATCCTCTTGCCCCTCTTGAAGGGTTAGTAGCGGCAAACACAACGTAAACTTCAGCTTCTCCGCCATTAGTTATCCATTGTTTTGCTCCATTTATAATATAAGAATCGTTTTCTTTTATTGCTCGTGTTTGTATGCCTCCCGCATCTGAACCGGCAGAGGGTTCCGTAAGACAAAAACTAGCTAAGCTTCCCTTTGCTATTTTTGACAGGTATTTCATTTTTTGATTTTCACTCCCAAAAAGTATTATAGGAGTAGCCGCAAGTGCGCTTGCCGCATAAGTTGTTGCTACTGCCGCGCAAGCTTTCCCAATTTCCTCAACTATAATGCACAGTTCTGTGTCTCCTCCACCATCCCCGCCATAAGCTTTTGGAATAAACAATCTAAACATTCCCGTATTAGTAAGTTCTTTGACGATTTCATAGGGAAATTCTTTTTTTTCATCAAGAAGTTCTCGTTGAGGAATTATTTTCTCTTTCGCAATTTTTTGAGCAGTAGCTTTTACATGCTCTTCTCTCTCAGAAATGCAATAATTCATAGGTTATTTAAAGTAACTGAAATTTTCAGGTTTTGTTTTTGATAAATGTTCCGGTAATTGAAAAGCTGCATGATGAACAACAGTATTATAGTACCATAGTTTTCCTTTTGCTTCCCGTCTTGGTATAAGAGGATCAAGCGTATCCGAAGCAAATGTGAATGTCCATGCTCCACCATAGCTTGATATATAGGTAAGATATGTTCTTACAATATTAAATAATTTTTTTAAAGTGGCGGAGTATGTTTTTCTAAAATCATTTCCCCAGAAAATGGATTCTGATTGTGCTACCCATATATCGGGAGAAATATTCTTTATCGTATTGTTTAAAAATTCTTTTTCGCAAAGCACAACTCCGGGACCTCTTGTACCTGCAGAATCTACCAGTATTATATCATATTTTTCTTTTGCTTTTTTTACATATACGGCCGCATCCATAATAACAACTTCTACTCTTGGGTCATTGAGGCCCTTGCTTAATTCCGGGAGAAATTTTTTTGATGTCTCAATTACTTTTTTATCTATTTCTACAAGAGTAATTTTATTTACAGGATATTTCAGAACTTCTCTTACGGTCCCCCCATCTCCCCCGCCTATAACCAAAACTTTTTTAGGGTCGGGATGAACTGTCATTGCGGGATGAACAAGCATTTCATGATAAGCTTTTTCATCTTTATCAGTTGTCATAATAAATCCGTCCAGCAGTAACATTTTTCCAAATGCCGGAGTGTCAACTATTTCAATTGTTTGATATTTGCTTTTTTCTTTGTGTATTGTGGAATTAACTTTAAAGCTTATGCAGAAATCCTGGGAAAAACAATCAGACCCTTTATACCAAACATTCTTATTCATAAATAAAAATGGAATTACCTTTTAAGTTGTCGGTTTAACTCAGGCAGATAAATTGCCCCGGTCAAGTTTTAATACGCTCACAGATTTTGGGCCAAAAGCCTCTTTCAGGAACTTAACGGCATCTTCTGCCAATAAGTCATCACTGCAAGAGAACAAATCGATAGCTGCGTAGTTATGCTCAGGCCAGGTGTGAATAGCAAAATGAGATTCGGATATAACAATAACTCCGGAAACGCCGTGGGGATTAAACTGGTGGAAAAATGAATCTACAATGTGAGCGTGGGCGACCTTCGCAGCGCCAAGTAAGATTTCTCTTACCTTCGCCGAGTCTTTTAGGTTTGCCGAACAACTATGGAACTCCAGCAAAATATGACTGCCTAAGGCAGCACAACTTTTTTCTTCCCCCATTTCTCATAAAATAAATTCTCTTTGGCCAGAAGCTCCTTAACCTCCAGCATAAAAATAATTAATCGCAGAATACTGAATGAATTATTATTGTCAAGAAAAAATTTCAATTTAAAAAAGTTTTTTATTTTAGAATTGGTTATATCTTAACTTCCCTTTTATTATTGATAAAATGAAGCAAGGCAATTATTTTTAGGATAGTCTTATTTTGGATAAAAAATTAAATTATACATAAAATGCTTATAAATAAAGCAATTTTAAGATTTTACAAAAAATAAAACTTGCTCGATGAAAATTAAAGATTAAAATTGTTTTCTGTCTCTAATTTTTATTGACAAAAAAAAGAAACTTTTAGAGGATTAAACAATGAAAAAGATTATTTTATGTTTTATATTTTTGGGTAATTTGGTTTTTGCAGATAAAGGTATGTTTTCCGTTATGCCAAATATTTCCATATACGAACCCGGGCAAAAAGCAATTATTGCATGGAATGGTAAAAAGGAATGTTTAATATTGGCTGTAGATGCTTATGCAGATACCAATACAAAAGTTATAGAAATATTGCCATTGCCCTCAGAACCTGAAGTCAAAGAAGGAAAAATCGAGTCTTTTAAGGAAGTTCAGAGACTAATAATGAAATACAGACCTACTCCCAAAACAAAGGGAATTAAATCGGAAGGTTCGCCTGCTGTACCGAGAGAAGAAGGAGTGGAAATATTGTTTCATAAACAAATCGGCGCGCATAACATAACCTGTGTAAAAGCATTGAACATAAAAGAATTTCAAAAATGGGCACAGGAATTCATTAAATCGGAAAATATGGACAGCATATCTGCGCCTCCAAGATTGGGTAGCATTATTTCTCATTATATGGAAGACAGTATTGTGTATTTTGTATTTGACGTAATAGAATTAAACAAAGAAATCTCAAGCATAAACCCAATTATATATGAGTTCAAGTCTCCATATTTATTTTTCCCTTTAATTATTTCCAGTCTTACCAAAGGAGAATCAGAAATACAATTATTTTTACTCACCAAAGATGCCCCCTGGCCATTGGCAGTGTCTCCATTTAAGATTGGAGAATACAGAACTTATCGTAGGAATACGGTTGCAAATATACAGTTCAATATTACATACGAAGAATTGGGTTTAATAGACCCGATATTAAGAAAATATTTTAAAAATAAAGTCTGGTTGACGGCTTTAGAACATAAAGAAACTATGTCTAATTTGAATAAGGATTTGAAATTAAAAACATTTTGTAAAATAATAGAGTATTAATTGGGGTTATTTTAAAAACTTTTCTTGACAAGCAGATAGAAATTGGGTATTTTTAGTGTTAATATATGAAATATTGGACTATCTGTATAGGTGAGAAGATTATAAGGATTAATCTTGTTCACATAGTTGTTGCAATGAGTATTTTTGTCTGCACGTTTTTTAGTTCCACGTTTACTGTGTTCCAATTTGTTAATTCCAGTATTCATAAAGCCAACTTTTTTAAACAAAAAAAGAAAAACGAGCAACTTACGACTTCAATACAAAAAATGCTGAACAATATAAATGTTTTGAACGGAGAATTAGATTCTCTTGTGAAAATAGACAATAAGAATAGGTTAGTATGGGGATTAGATACTATAGATGAGGATTTAGAAAAATTAGGAGTTGGAGGCGCAAGAATTCAATGGTCCCCTATTGGTATAGTAGATAGACTAACGGAATCTCTGCAATCATTAAAGAACAGAACTAATTTTGTAGCACAGAGCTTTGATGAACTTGCACGTTCAATCAACAAGACAGAGAAGATACTTAATGCTACTCCGTCAGTCTGGCCCACACAAGGAGCGATTACTTCAAATTTTGGAGGTCGGAGAATGGGCGGGGCCTCGGAATTCCACTCGGGTATGGATATTGCGGATAACATAGGTACCCCTGTCGTAGCAACTGCAGCGGGCGTAATTACAAAAGTTGAATATGCGGGAAGGCTTGGCTTGTGTGTAGAAATTGACCATGGTTTTGGATATAGAACCATATATGGGCATCTTTCGAGAACTAAAGTTAATCTTTCTCAAAAAGTAAATAGAAACGAAGTTATAGGTTATATGGGAAATACGGGGCGTTCAACAGGGCCTCACCTTCACTATGAGGTAAAGATAAGTGGCGAATCTACCCCTCCTGCGAATTATATAATTCCAGGGGCTACTACATATTAATTCTTCTTCTTTGTATTTTTATAATAGTAAATAAAAACTAAATATTATGGTTAAAGTTATTGTCGGAACGCAGTTTGGAGATGAAGGAAAAGGAAGGATTATAGAGCTTTTCTCAAAATCCGCAGATGTAGTTGCAAGATACCAGGGTGGAGCAAATGCAGGACACACCTTGATTATTGATGGAAACACCGTCGTATTTCATCTTGTCCCTTGTGGGATTATATATCCAAAAACAATGTGCGTAATTGGTAATGGGGTGGTTATTGATCCCGAAGCACTTATAAATGAATTAACAACTCTTGAAAAATATGGATTCAAAGCAGGCAATAGGTTTTTTATTAGTGATTCTGCGCATATTGTTATGCCGTATCATAAATCAAAAGATGACATTACTGGGAAAATCGGAACTACTCGTAAGGGAATAGGTCCTTGTTATGAAGATAAATGTGGAAGAAGAGGGATACGAATGATAGAACTTTTATATCCCGAATTTTTTAGAGAAAAACTTAAAACACTTGTTGCTGAATCTGACTTTCAACCTATATATGAACAATATTGTACATACGGAGAAATACTTGCTCCTTATATTGCGGATACAACTGCGCTTATGAATAAATGGATACAAGAGAAGAAAGCAATACTGCTTGAAGGAGCGCAAGGATTATTGCTTGATATAGACCACGGAACATATCCTTATGTTACTTCTTCAAATCCACATTCAGGTGGCGCATGCACAGGATTAGGTATCAGCCCAACTTGTATTGATGAAGTGATAGGTGTTGTAAAAGCATATACTTCGCGAGTAGGGGAAGGCCCGATGCCTACGACTATGGATTCCGTTATAGAAGAAGCTATTCGCTCTCGCGGCAAAGAATACGGAGCTACAACAGGAAGACCAAGAAGATGTGGATGGTTGGATATAGTTCTTTTAAAAAGAGTATTAATGATAAATGGAATAAAAAAAATTGTACTGACCAAACTGGATACTTTGGATGAGATGTCAAAAATTAAAATATGCACTAAATATCTCCCGGAAGCGAATTTTGCCCTGCCGGAATTAATGTATAAAACCAAACCTGTGTATGAAGAAATGGAAGGCTGGCAAACTCCTATATCCGATATAAGGGAATATAAAAAATTACCGGTAGCCACAAAAAAATATGTTGAAAGAATTAGCGAATTGTTAAATGTAGAAATAGTAGCAATATGCATTGGCCCCCAAAAAGATGCTACAATCTTTTTATAAAAAATTACCACCTCTTATTGATAGCATTATCCATTAAATAATATGGGAACAAAACTTCTCATTGTAACGGGCGAAACTTCAGGTGATTTGCATGCAGGAAAAGTAGTTAAAGAATTAAAACTACTTATTCCCGACATAAAAATAAGTGGTATTGGTGGTGAAAAATTAAAAGGCGAAGGAGTTAATCTTTTATATGATATAAAAGAACTTGCTGTTATGGGCTTTCTGGAAATTATACCCAAGTTCTTTAAAATAAAGAATGCATTAAATCTTATTTATAAACATCTGTTGGAAGAAAAACCCGACTTGTGCGTGCTTGTAGATTACCCCGGATTCAACTTGAAAGTCGCAAGATTTGCAAAAAAGCAGGGAATTAAAGTAGTATATTATATTTTACCACAGGTATGGGCATGGGGGAAAGGGAGAATAAAAATAATAGAAAAATATGTGGATAAAGGGATAGTTATTCTGCCTTTCGAGCAACAGATTTACAAAAATCTGGATACAAAATTCTTCGGACATCCTCTTGTTGATACATTGCAAAATTACATACCCAAAAATACAGGAGAGACTTCTTGGTCTCAACATAAGATAGCTTTATTGCCGGGCTCACGAAAAGATGAAATCCGCCATATTCTTCCTATAATGTTGAACTGTGTCAAGCTGTTGCCGGAATATGAGTTTGTTATGCCGGTTGCTTCTGGCATTGATAAAATCTGGCTCCAATCTATGATTAAAAATTATCTGCCTGCCGACAAACATAATAAGATAATTTTTTCGTATAATACTTACGAAACCTTGAAAAATGTATCTTTTGCTCTTGTGAAATCGGGTACTTCTACTCTTGAAACCTGTATTATGAAAGTGCCGATGGTTATAATATACAAAACTTCCGCGTTTTCTTATTTTATAAGCAGATTACTTGTGAAAACTAAATGGATTGGACTCCCAAATCTAATTGCAGGAAGACAGATCGTTCCCGAGTTTATACAATATAACGCAAACCCCGAAAAAATAGTCAATAGTATGAAGGATGTCTTACAAAATAGAAACGAATTAATCCGGGAGTTTGAAGAAATAATTTCCCTTCTTGCTGTTCTGCCTAATAAGCAGGTAAGTTCCGGCGTAGCAACAAAAGTAGCTAATTTTATAGCTCAGGAATTATAATTTTTAATTTGCGGGAAAGGTCTCTTGATCTTGACATATAGAACAGGCGTTCCGAATAATAATGAAACCCTATCCCAAAGCCGCCATAAGAGATCCCGACACTGCAAGTATAATTGCTATAATGCGTTGCAGCGTAACGGGTTCTTTCAGGAGTAAAGCGGCAAATAAAAATATGAAAATATTACTTGTTTGATTTAACGCGGATGCAATAGAAACTTGGGTAAATTTCATCCCTGCTAACCAGGTAACCATTGCAATGTATGCCCCGAGAAAGGAACTAATAATCGTAAACTTCCAGCCCTTAGAAATAAACAAAGAAGAAACAATTTTGGAGCGGGAAGGAATAAGTAATAAAATTATCCCGAGTCCTAATAAACCGCCGACTAATCTAATTTCTGTTGACCATAATAAGGGAGACCTTACCAGTAAAGGTTTTATCATAACAACGCCTCCGGCCATTGCAATATCCGCAAGAATTCCCAAAAAAATTCCAAGTAAAAGTCTCTTGCGAGTTATTTGAAGTTTCTCTTTCCAGTTAATTGTTAATAACATAGCCACGATAATCAGAATTATCCCAATAACCTGTAAAATAGAAAGAGTTTCTTTAAGCCAGATAATAGACATAGCTATAATAACGGGGCAATATACACAGGAGACGATAGAAGATAAACCTGCTCCTATAATGCTCAGACTTGTAAAAAAGAGCGTATCGCCAATGCCTATGCCAATAAATCCGCTAAAGATAAGCAATAGATATTCGTTAAAAGGAACAGGACGGAAAAGAGTCTCTTTGAATATCAGCATAGTAGGTATGAATAAAATCAAAGCCAGTGTATTTTTAAATAGATTAAGCGCAATAGGGTGAACCGTCTCGCTACTTTTTTTGAAAAGTATGACTGCAAAAGCCCAAACAATAGCTGTTATAAATGCCAGCGTCTCACCCAGGTAAGGTATAGAAAGATTCATATAATCTTTTATACTACTTTTTATTTATCTGTCTATTTATTTGTGGAGTTTTTGGGGGGAGCCAGCTTCAATCTTTACGCTTTTTTCTGTGTCCCCTGTTCTTTCCCTCTGTGTTCTTTACATTAGTTTATCTTTTTTATGTTTTTCGTGGATAATCTTTCCGGTTCTTCTGTTATTATCTAAATTTTCTCTTCTCTGTATGCGGAGTTTATTCGTAAAATAAAAAAATGTTGACTAAAGAGAACGATTGATTAATTTATATATAAATCTGCCGTCTCTAGATAAATTGGAGACTAAATGTCCTGCCAATGAAATTAAAGAATTTAGTTTTGCTTGTAATTATTATACCAATGGTTATGCTTTGTGGTTGTTCTTTTTATTATTATTTGTATTTCATAGAAGACAATTATTTAAAAGAGACATACAAGAAAGAAACACCTTCATTTAAATACGAATTAACAGGAAAGTATTATCATTCTTATTCTGGAGAAGGTCTAAAAAATCTTGTTTTTCGCTGCACAATAGAAAACAAAACTGCAGGAACTTTGTTCTGGAATATAGATGAGTCAAGATTGGTTTCCGATAAATACATCTTTAAGCCGGTAGAAAGTTTTATTCACACGAATAAGAAGTATTATACTAATAAACTTATACCCTTAGAAATAAAACCTTATGAAAAAAAAGAAGTGTCGTTTATTTTTTATAACGACGTTTCTGTCTTTTGCAGTAATTTGCCTGGTACTGACAGTTGGGCATTTGATTATGAATATACAGAGATAATGGGACTAAAAGATGATTATTTTGACTCTCTTGAACAAATTCCGAATAATAATAAAATGAAATGGAAACAAGGGTTAAAATTTGAAATGGGGAGCATAGGTGCAGGCAGGGACTCATTTTGGGCGGAATCGCCGTATTGTGTGCCGGCAGAAGCTTTATCAAAAACATACAATCTGAAACCTCGAACATTAGGGGTGCTCTGTTGTGATTTTTTAAGCTGGACATGGACGTTTCTTCCTACGTATAAACAATTTAACTTATATAGACTTATAACAGGTTTCGGTCTGCTTGGATTAGGTGGCGGAACTTCTCTGTTAGAGTATAATTGGTTTATTGACGGCAAGGAAAAGAAAACTTATTTTCCTGTTTATTTTTATGCCGTTCCTTTAGTATTTTCTTTGAACGACGCAGATATTCCTATTTATCTTTATATCGGGGGCACTAAATGGGCGTATAGGAATCGGGATTATCTAAAAGCTGCGATTGGGACATCTTTCCCTTTGGGCGGGGTGGAGCTAGGCGCAATAAGAACGGATGAGTCAAAAGAATGGGGAGAATATGTTGGGCTTACAATGTCTTTGGGGTTGTGGAAGAAGGGGGCAACTTTTGATGGGATTAAAATGCCGAAAGAAAAAGAAAAAAAATGAAAGTATATAAGATTTTAATCATTCTGCTAATCTTCGCCCCTATTTTATATTAATTTTTTGTTGCCTGTTTTCCATTCTATCTTTTATTCTTTTTTTAATTCGTGCTAATTCGTGTCCCTGCCTACCGCAGGCAGGCATTCGTAGATGAAATTTCTGTTCTTTTTCTATGTGTTCTCTATATGAGTTAATCTTCCTTTTGTTTTCCGTGTTCGGGGCGGTTAATCTTTTTGTTATCTGTGTTCACCTGCCTGTCCTAATTTTCTTTGTTCTTTAAAGTAGTTGACGCATAAGATTTAATATGCTATATAAAATAAATATGATAGGAAGTATTATTTTTGTAATATTTTTAAGTATACAAGATATTGATTCTGCGGTTGCCCTTTATAAGACACGGCATATTAGAGCAGAGAACCTAAAAGAAAGCGCAGAAATCTTACAAAATATATTAAGTAGCGATTCGAATAATTTACAAGCAAATTATGAATTATCAAAGGTTTATTCCCTTTTAGGCGATGACGCAAAGACAAAAGAAGGGAAAGTCTTATTTTATAATAAAGGCGTTGAGTATAGTAAGAAAGCAATAGGAATAAATGACAATTCCGAATGGGCGCATTTATGGTATATGGCAAATACGGGAAAACTTGGGCAACTAAAAGGTATCCTTAATGCTGTAAATATTATTCCGGAAATAAAAAAAGAAATAGAAAAGATATTGCAAATTAATCCCAATTCCGTAGAAGCCCTTGACGCAAGAGCAGCGTTATATTATGAACTGCCCGGTTTTCTTGGCGGGAATTTGAATAAATCAATGGAAGATTTAAATAAAGCCATTTTGATAGATTCTAATAATACGACTCTTTTGGTTGATATTGGAAAAGTTTATATAAAGAAAAAAGATTACAAAAAAGCAAGTCTATATTTACAAAAAGTTATTGATATGCTTAATCCGATAGATGAAGCAGGATATATTCTTTCTGATAAACCCAATGCCATTAAATTGCTAAATAAAATACCGACAGGGATAGGAGGTAAATAGCGCAGGGAACAGAATATATTCTGTCTGCTTTTCTCTCTATGTTTTTGTGCAATTTCGCGCCTTTGTGTTTTAAGCCCTTTGACAATAAGTCATTAGGCATTCCTATCCCGTGGACGAATTTTTTATTTTCCATTTTTTGTAATATGCGAAAATCTCGCGGCTTTATCTTTTCCTTTTTTCCTCTTGACTTTTTTAATATTTACTCTTAAAAGATATATATTATGGCACATGTTTATACTCCGGGACTAAAAGTTGCATCCAATACCAAAGTTCGTAAAGAACGCAGGCTTCCTCTAAAAGGAGAAGTAATCGTAACCATAGGAACAAAGGTAACTGCAGAAACGATGGTTGCGCGGACAGAATTGCCCGGTGACGTAAATCCCCTTAATATAGGTGGACTTTTAGGCGTTCCTCCCGAAGACATTGAGCATTATCTTATGAAACATCCTGGCGACTCCTTAACAAAGGGAGAGCCAATTGCTCAAACCAAAGGATTATTTGGTTTCATGAAAACAACAATAAATTCTCCTATAGATGGCACATTTGAAAGTCTGTCTAAAATTACCGGTCAGGCAATTTTAAGACAGCCGCCAACTCTCGTTGCAATAAATGCATATATAGATGGTATCGTAACAGAAATACTTGAAAGCGAAGGCGTAATAATTGATACTGTAGGCGCATTTATCCAGGGAATATTCGGCATAGGTGGGGAAACAGTAGGGATATTAAAAAAAGCAGTAACTAATCCCACGGATGTATTAACGGCTCAAGACATTTCTCCTGCCGACAAGGATAAGATTCTCATTGCAGGCTCGTATGTAACTTGCGAAACAATGAAAAAGGCAGTAGAGTGTGGATGTAAGGGAATTATAGTCGGAGGCATAGGAGACCAGGAATTAAAAGAATTCTTAGGATACGATATTGGTGTGGCAATAACCGGAACAGAAAAAAAAGGATTAACGCTGATTGTTACGGAAGGATTTGGTCCGATGCAGATGGCAAAGAGGACTTTTGAATTACTTTGTTCTTTTGATGGGAGAAGAGCTTCCATAAACGGAGCAACCCAGATTCGTGCAGGAGTGTTAAGACCGGAAGTAATAATTCCTTTAAGTGAAGATGAGAAAGATATAAAAGCAGTAAAAGAAATAGAAATAAAAGGTGTGGATATCGGGACAAGGGTACGAATAATCAGAGAGCCTTATTTCGGGAAATTAGGGAAAGTAAAGAGTTTGCCTTCCGAATTGCGACAAATAGAAACGGGTACAAAAGTACGAACATTTGAAATAACGTTAGACGATGGAACAGATGCTATTTTGCCTCGCGCAAACGTTGAAATGATAGAAGAATAATTTTTGTAATCCTCAAATATGATAGAAAGATATACCACAAAAGAATTCAAAAATTTCTGGACGGAAGAATACAAATACAAAAAATGGCTGGAAGTTGAACTTGCAGTTTTGGATGCGTATGTAAAACTTGGGAAAATACCTTCTAACGTTGTAAGCGCGATAAAAAAGAAAGCAAAAATCAACATTCAAAGAATTAACGAATTGGAACTAATCACTCAACACGACCTTATTGCTTTTCTTGAAAGCCTCAAAGAAAGCGTAGGCACGGATGCCAAATGGATACATATGGGGTTAACCTCTTACGACATAGAAGATACTGCGCTTGCTTTATTACTTAAAGAATCAGGAGAAATTATCCTGAAAGAACTCGAAAGTTTATTAGATGCCATAAAGAAGAGAGCAAAAGAAGAAAAATATACCCTTATCGCAGGCAGGACTCATGGGATTCAGGCAGAGCCAATTTCAGTCGGTCTAAAGTTTCTTGTTTGGTATGATGAAGCGTTAAGAAACAAACGGAGGCTTTTATCCGCAATAGAAACAATATCCTATGGCAAAATTTCGGGCGCTTGCGGGAACTATCCTCATATAACGCCTGAACTTGAGAGGCTTGTATGTAAAAACTTAGGATTAAAACCCGCGCCTATTTCAACCCAGATTATTCAAAGGGATAACCATGCAGAATTTATTCTTGCTCTTGCGATGATAGCAACTTCCTGTGAGAAAACGGCTCAGGAAATAAGGCATCTCCAGCGGACAGAAATACATGAATTGGAAGAACCTTTTGGAAGTGGACAAAAGGGGTCATCTGCAATGCCTCACAAAAAGAATCCTGTGATTTGTGAAAGAATATGTGGGTTAGCAAGAGTAATACGTTCTAACTCAATGGCGGCGATGCAAAACATACCGCTGTGGGGAGAACGAGATATTTCAAATTCATCTTCTGAACGAATAATTATTCCAGACTCAATTATGCTTACTCATTATATGTTAAGAAAAACAAAAGATGTAATATCGGGATTAAAAATTATAAACAAAAATTTAGAAAAGAATTTGGAACTTACAAGAGGACAAATATTTTCAGGAAGAATATTGAAAGAGTTCCTTGCAAAAGGAATAGAACGTGAAACGGCATACAAAATCGTCCAGAGTTCGGCATTCATGGCTGAAGCAGAAAACAAGCATTTAAGAGACATTCTTTTAGAAGATAAACTTGTAAAAAAGACATTTTCCGCAAAAGCAGTTACGGATTTTTTCAACCCCAAGTATTACCTGCGATGGGTGGATTATATATTTGATGCGGTTTTTAAACAATAACTTTACTGTCCAGCCTTATTCCGCGTACTTATAACTCAAGTTCCCAGTTTGCAAATCTGTAGATTGTAACACAAGCATCTTGCTTGTGAGTAGCGTTAAAAAACTTCTTTATATCTACTGCTATAGTCTCACATCTTTTAGGAGTTTATTTCTTGTTTCCTAAATTGGTTTTCAGATTTCTTGTCCGAGGGATACTCCTTACCTTTACAAATAAAGAACCCAGAGGATAAGAAGTAAAAACTATATCACTCTGGGTTGTTGTGTTATTTGACTCTGCCTTTTAATTCTGAGCCAGTTCTGAATCTGACTACTCTTCTTGCAGGAATGTTAAGGGCTTTGCCATTCTGTGGATTTCTCCCCTTTCTGGCTGCTCTCTTTCTTACATCCCAGCTACCAAAGCCGACGAGTGTAACTCTTTCTCCCTTTTTCAATGCATCTGATACGCCTGCCATAAACTCATTTAGCGCTACTTCTGCTGAACTCTGGGAAATTTCGGCCTTTTTTGCCATTCTGGCAACAAGGTCTGATTTATTCATTTGTGAATCACCTCCTTTATTAACTATCTCGAGCTTTAGCACATCTAAAACCTTTGTCAAGCATTATTTTTAATTTTTTTTATTTTTATTTTCCAGAGGATACAATAGATTAGAGACAATATTGGCTGTAACTCCTTGACAAATAATAACTTAACTCTAAAGACGCGACAGTAAGGATTTTTGGGCGTATAGTAGTATTTTAAAATAAAATTTTATTAAAAAGTTGCAAAATAGATTTTAAATTGTATTTTATATCAAATGCGAAAAATAAATAAAAACAGTTTTTGGCTCTGGGGTGGAATAGCTGTTGCCGTATTGTTCTGGCTTTTTATTGCGATTCAAGCAGGAATTCAATCAGGCAAGCATTGGCATTTTATTAAAAGAACAGTTACTGTAGATACTTTAATAACAAAGGATTCCATTATTATTCCTGTTTCAATGAAAGAAATTTTGCTTGGATATCCTATACTCTCAACGGAAGGAGTTTTGTTGCATTTTAAAGTTGAAAAAACTGAAATAAATTTCGTAAGGAATGAACAAAATATATATGTTAATGGATTGCTTATTATGTCCGAAGAAAAAGAAGTAATAACCGATTTTGTAAAACAAGTTTTGGAAAAAAGTTCGGATAAGTCTTGTTTCTTTGTTACGAAAGGGATTTCACAGGGTGAGGAAAAAGAATGGATAGATTTTTTAATTGATAATGGAGTAAGACAAATACTAATTCCCAGAGTTTTACCAGAACAAAACGATAAACAAATTAGTTGAAAGTTTAATTTTCAGTTTTAGGCGTATTTGTTGCGATAGGTGTTCTCGGTACAGGAGTGCTTTTTACATATACATAATCAATTTTTAAATTATGTCTGTCAAAAGCAGCTAATTCAAATTCTTTATTCATTCCCATAGCATCAGTTGGACAGGAATCCACACACTGTGCGCAATGTACACAACGGTCATTGTGAATTGTCATCTTGAATTTTTTTTCTGTCTCTGATACAGGAACGATTTCAATCGCTTCTGCAGGGCAATCTCGAACACAAGCTTTGCATACAATACATTTCTCAGGATATAGAACGGGCGTTCCTCTGAACCCTTCGGGGGCGACTAACTTTTGAAAAGGGTAATCAACCGTAGCGGTTTTTCTAAATAAATGTTTTAATAACTCCGGTAAAAAAGCAAGTATTTGTATTTTCATCTTAGAAATCCTTTTAAGATTATAATGATAAATATTTGAAGTACGGCTAACGGTGCTAAATAACGCCAACTAAAACTTACCATCTGGTCTATACGAATTCTTGAACATGCTGCTCTCATTGCAGATAATAAGAAAATAACAATCATTGTCTTTATGACAAAATTCAATAGTCCCCACCATAATCCCCCGGGGAAACCTGCCATAAAAACAGTAGCGATAAGTCCTGCCCCTACAACCATTTCTATGTCCGACAACAACCTGAAGAAAGCCAATTTCTTGCCTGAATATTCTGTAAAAACTCCTCCAACGATTTCTGTCTCTGCATGAGGTATGTCAAATGGAACTCTTTCAAGTTTTGCCTGTAAAGTGATAACGGCAATACAAAAGCCGAGTATATTAGCCAACAACAGGAAGGGATTAGCCTGATAAAAAGCTGCTATTTCAGATAAACGCCATGAATCAGCCAAAATTGCAGGACTTAAAAGCGCAAGTAATAAAGGCACTTCATATCCAAAAAGCATTGTCAGAACACGCACTGCGCCTATCGTAGCAAAAAAGTTAGTTGAATGCCATCCTGCAAGAAAGAAAATCAAAGTTGGCAAGCTCAACAAGAAAGCAACTACTATCAAATCTCCCGGGAAAGAATTAAAAGAAACCTTTGTGGAATAATGCCATACCGGTAAATATAAAGCTGCAGTGCACACAATCGCAAGTCCGAATACAGGCAATGCGGAGAATATTGATTTATCAGCTTTTTCGGGAACGATGTCTTCCTTAAATAAAAGTTTGATTATATCTGCTATTGGCTGCAAAATTCCGGATTGTCCTGTATGCAGAGGTCCCATACGATTCTGGAATCTTGCGTAAAGTTTTCTGTCAAACCATTCGCAAAAAGTAGAATAGATTAATAAAAATAATAATCCCGGATATACAAAAAGATATAACAAAGTTTTTAAGATATCCATAATTAACTCTTTCTTCTGATTTTTTCTAGCTGTTTGGCTATACTAACCGGTTCCGGTTTATTCCCACATTTTTTATATTGTTCCGAAGCTAATTTTTTTAAATCGCTAAAACTTACTATATTTGCTTCACCATTTTTGTCATTAACAAGTTCTACCATTCTTTCTGCGCAACATATGCAAGGATCAATAGCCGCAAATATTAAAGGTATATCCGCAATAAAACATCCTTTTAACATCTCAACCGTAGCGGGATAGTTTGCTAAAGTTGGGGCTCTGACTTTTAATCTTTCCGGTTTATCCGTGCCGTTGCTTTTTATGTAATGAAGATTTTCTCCGCGAGGGGCTTCGTATCTACTAACAACTTCATTCTCTTTTACTCTTCTCGGAGCTTTTACTGCTATGTCGCCTGCCGGTAAATTTTTAAGCATAAACTCTATCATTTTATAACATTCAAATAATTCGTTAACTCTTACTACAACTCTGCCCAATACGTCTCCTGTATCAGCAGTGCATACTTCAAAAGGAAGTTCGTTATAGACTGCATAAGGGTCATCTTTACGAACATCGCTCTTTATGCCGGAGGCGCGTACAGTAGGTCCTACCGCACATAAAGAAAGTGCCAGTTCTTTTGACAACTTGCCGACGCCTTTAATTCTTGCGACAAAAGTCGGCTCTGTCGTTCCTATATTAGCATAATAGTCTGTTCTTTGTTTTAATAAACTCAACGAATCAAGAATTGTTTGTTTTTGTGTTTCCGATATATCTCTTCTTACTCCACCAAAAGTATTTATTGCATAGTGAACACGATTTCCGGAAATGCTTTCAAGAATATCCATAACTATTTCACGGTCTCTCCATGTGTACATAAAGAAGGTATCAAATCCTGCTTCGTGACCTGCAACACCAAGCCACAACAAATGACTATGAACTCTTTCGATTTCTGCAACTAACGTTCGTATATATAAGCCCCTCTTCGGAGGTTCTATTTCCATAAGTTTTTCAACACCCTGGGCGAAACAAGTCGTGTGGGAATGCGAACATATTCCGCAAATTCTTTCCGTAAGATATAAATTTTGTATATAAGATCTTTCTTCCGCCATTTTTTCCATTCCACGATGATTATATCCAAGACGAACATCAACATGTTTTACCACTTCCCCGTCAAAAGTCATACGCAAACTTATTGGTTCTTTAAGAGCAGGATGTTGTGGTCCAATAGGAACGGTAAATTCTTCCATTATTTCCCCCCCGGAATGGTTTCTCCCGGCCTTTCATATTTCCAGTCTTTACGAAGCGGATATGCGCCTTCCGGCCAATCGTCAGGTGTTATAAGAGGTCTCGGATCCGGTATGTTTTCTACTTTTATTCCGAACATATCCTGAATTTCTCTTTCGTACAGGATTGCGCCCGGGATTACGCCAGTTACGGTACTTACTATAGGGTTTTCCCGTGAAATCGCAACTCTGATATTAATTACATTAGTGTCATCCGCAAAATGATATAACAATTCAAAAGAGTCGGTTTTATCCAATCCCGTAATAGTTATAAGATAAGTAAATCCTAATTTTTCTTTTATCGTACTGATTGCTTCGCACAAGTTATTTTTATCTACTTTTAAAAATATTCGCCTTGGAGAAGGATTTGTTATTTCCAATACTTTATCTTTTAAGTTTTCTTTTATCGTAGTAATAATCTTTTCTTCGTTCATTTTCACCTCAATTATAATGACCCTAATAATTTTACGACACCATCTATAAACGCATCCGGTCTAACCGGGCAACCCGGGATATACGCATTTACCGGAATAACCTGGTCTATCCCGCCGATTACGTTATACATTCCTCTGTATACACAACCGGACATTGCGCAGGCGCCAACGGCAACGACAAATTTTGGGTCAGGAACCTGTTCGTATACACGGATTATTCTGTCCTTGGTTTGTCTTGTTACTGGTCCCGTGCAAATTATTACATCCGCATGACGGGGTGTTCCCTTGAGTTGAACTCCAAATCTTTCAAGGTCGAATCTCGGCATAAGAGATGCCAAAACTTCTATATCACAGGCATTACAGGCACCCGTATTTAAATGTAATACCCACGGCGATTTAATTCTCGACCAACGCACTAATTGAGCAAGCATCTTATCTCCTTATAATTAACGCTAATACTGATAAAAATATCATTCCAAGATATAAAAGTCCGAATAATGCGACCCGCCCAGAAGGAACGGTTGCTACGACTAAAGTCGCAACATGCATAATCGTAAAAAATATCGCGATAAAGAAAAATAATTTATAACCAAACTGAACCTTATACCCCTGTATATCTTCTCCGCAAGCATAAGTAGAAAGCTTTCCGCCTATCTTTTTGGTTTTGGGCGCTAATGTCCCGATAATAAAATAAAATATATAAAATATGGCAAGGAATATAATAAAAGCCAACGCCGGAGAAAGAAGAATGTTTATATTATGAATATCCATATTTTATCCTCTTAGATTTGTTAATTTGCTTATACTGAGACTTTTTGTATGTCTATAAATATTTATTATTAATGCCAGAGCAGTTGCAAGAAGGCTTACTTCAAATACAATGAAAGTTATTACCAGACTTTGTGTAACCATAACATTGTTCCTTTCAAACCCTGCAGTAATCAAAGCGAGCGTAATCCCCTTTGCTATAATCTCAATGCCAATCAACAGCTTTATAAGATTCTTCATAGTTAAGAGACAGAATATTCCTATAAATAATAATGCCGCCACAAACCCCATATTTAACAACCAGTGAGTACTCATTATTTTTCTCCTTTATTTCTGAACAAAGCAAGAACGCAAAAAACCCCTGCGAATATTGCACAAATTTGCCCCACAAGGTCAAAAGTTCTGTATTGCCACAAAACTTTACCAAAATCATTGTTTTCTGCTAAATTTGATGAACC